>JACIXC010000003.1 GCA_014360655.1 Actinomycetota bacterium
ACGCTGGAGGAAGAAAGGCGGATGCCGTAGTCCCTCTTGAGGATCACCGCTATCTTGTGCTTGGACCAGGCGGGGTGCTCTCTCCTTAAGTCGCAGATGAGCTGGATCGTCTGCCAGGGGATCTCCGAGACCCTTTTCCTTTTCGGGGTGCGGGGGAGGTCCTCCAGTCCCCTGAGCCCCCGTTTCAGGTACCTCTTCAGCCACTTGTAGAAGGTGGTGGGGGAGATGGCGAAGTGGCGGCAGGTCATCCTGGCATTTCCGCAGCTGCGAAAGTGCTCTATCCAGCGCAGCCTCCTTCTGGCCTCCTTGGAGAGGACCTCGCCCATCATTCTCTCCAACTCCCATTGATGGGGAAGCCTGGTGTGGTAGATACTAGTAGTGGTTCCAACTGAACCCTTCATTTGGACACCTCCTTGCTCTGCTTCGTTTATCACAAAGCAAGTATAGGGGGTGTCCACCATGTTTCTGAACCTGGGCACAACGTGTTTGCATGTTTAAGTTTTCACAATATATGAGAATCGGCATCGAAACGACGGCTGTGCCGATGGGAACTATCATCCCCCGCCCTGACATCCGCCTTACCTCATCCTTCCAGGTCAACCCTCAAAGGGGGTAGCCGGGATAAGAAAAGGGGTAAGGGTAAGTCGATCACCCTCCTCGATCCTTGCTGGATAGGAGAAACAAGGTGTCAGGCCTCGAATCGGGATATCCCTGTGGGTATTTTTTTCTGTTACCCCCTTACTGGTGAGCGGTACATAACAAGAATGAGCCTCGTGAGTCACAGTGTTTAAGGGGTATTTACTCTTGCGATTCGCCGCTCGCCTGAGAGCAAGATTAAGGCCGTTTCTTATTCGAGCAATGGAAGCAATTCTTTTTCTCGTGCCCTATGTTCAGATATAGACAAGAATTCGGTTTAGCCGTCTTTTCCTGCACAGGTTATTCTTACCAATATCCACCAGGCCGAGAATCTTATCCTCGCGATGAGGGCGGTAATGTATAAAAATTTGTGTCTGGATTACTAGAGCCATAATAAATAGCCTTCCTCTTGCAAGGCAAGCAACCAAACAAGGAGAAAGGCTATGGCTAAACGTGAAGAACATGCTTCAAGGGAAATGGTCACACAGGTAAGGGAAGAGGTCAAGCAGAGAGAGAAGGCCATCATGCAGCGTCTCATGGCCGAGGAAAGAGAGCTCTTCCTGGAAGAGCACTCAGAAGACAAGGGCAATGGTTTCTACGAGCGCTCCCTGCTCACCTCAAGCGGGCTCATCGAGGACTTGAGGGTGCCCAGAACGCGCTCGGGGGAATTCTACCCAGCCCTGCTTCCGGGAAGGAGAAGGGCCTCCATAGATATGGGAGACCTTGTGCTTCTGCTCTTCGAGTGCGGTGTCAGCACCCGCAAGGTCCAGCAGGTGCTGGAGCTCTACTACGGCACCTACTACTCCCACGCCAGCATCGCCAGGCTCGCCAGCGTGACCCTGGAGAAGATCGAGGTCTGGAGGATGCGTCCCTTGAAGAGAAGGTATTTCTCCCTCCACATGGACGCCTGCTTCCTCTCCTTGAAGAGGGGATCCTACAAGAAGGAGCCCGTCTATATCGTCCAGGGCACCGACCACGAAGGCTCAAGGGAGATCCTGTGCTTCTTCCTCATGGGGAGTGAGGGGGAAAGCGCCCGCGCTTGGCGCGAGATCTTCGCCGAGCTCAAGGAGAGGGGCGTGGAGCACATAGATATCGTTGTTTCCGACGACCTTTCCGGGATAGAGGAGGCCGTGGCCTCGGT
Source organism: Actinomycetota bacterium (assembly GCA_014360655.1). Lineage (NCBI taxonomy): Bacteria > Bacillati > Actinomycetota > Actinomycetota bacterium. The sequence continues at coordinate 1,778 of JACIXC010000003.1, forward strand.
CTTCCCCTCCGCCGACCATCAGCTCTGCTTGGTACACGCCATTCGTGCCTCCCAGAGAAAGGCGAGAAGGCTGGACTGGGAGAAGGTCTCAGGTGGCCTCAAGGCCGTCTACGGGGCGAGCTGCAGGGCCGAGGCCGAAGCCGCCTTCGGCGCCTTCTCGGAGGCCTGGAAGAAGCGCTATCCGCACCTGGTGCGCTATTGGAGGGAGAACCTGCCTCACCTTCTCACCTTCCTCTCCTACCCGCAGCAACTCAGGCCCCATATATACACCACCAACCAGCTGGAGAGGATCAACAAGGAAGTGAAGAGGAGGTGTAAGGCCATCGAGGTCTTCTCGTCGGAGGAGAGCCTCTTGACCGTACTCTATCTTGTGTTGAAATCGGAGAACGAAAAGCTCTCCCGAAGGAAGCTCAGGGGTTTTAAAGATCTGGTCTGGGAGGAAGGTTGACATGCGGACACAATAAACTTGACGCTATCCATGACCCCTCGAGGAAAATTAATAAGATTTAACACCAATAGGATTTTCAATAAGATTTGATATTATGGGCTGGGACAGAGCGGTAGCGCTATCAGGAATGCCCGCAGGCAAGAACGAGGGAGAGGCGGCCGCTGGGCTTCCGGAAGAGCTGCCACCACCGGCGCCAGAGCTGGCCCTCGGAATGGTCGGACCCTTTTCCGGGCGGGTTTTCCGGGCTGGGAACCTTGCAGCGGCTCTGACCGCCGAATCATATCCATGGTTGGAGAGTTGATCAGGGAACCCCCTGGAGCAGGCAAATGATTACAGCGAGGCAGTCCAAGAGCAGGATGGTCATAAGGTGCGACGCGAAACGGGTTAGGAGGATCACCATATACGGGCTTTTCCTTGTCATGTTCTTCATCGTCCCGGCCATCGTGTTCGCCATCAAGGACGGGGTCGACATCAACAGCGCGTCCGATCTCTCCGCAAAACTGGTCTTCCCGGCGGTAGCCCTGGTGGGGACAGTCACCGTTCTCTATCGCGAGAGAAGCCTGATCATCATCGATAAGGCAAAGGGCATCCTGGTGATCAGGCGCCCTGCCGATCGCGAAATGGCCGGCTCATATCCTCTCGATGCTGTAAGCGAAGTGAGGCTCCGCCATCACGGGAATCCTTACTACTTCCCGAAACTGAGCATACTCCTGAGCGGTGGCCAGGAGGTCATATTGAGCAGCGACGTTCTTCTCGCCATGCCCCTGGCGCCTGCGGTGCCTCTGCATGATCACGTGAAAAGAGAGCGAGCCCTGGGAAGGGACATCGCTGCCTTTATCGGTGTCCCCTTCCGGGAAATAAAGGGCGGGGACGTAGCCTTCGGCCTGGATCAGGCGGATAAAGAAGTGGGCGGGGCTGACGGTGACGAAAAAGAAACGTGAAGGCGAGCACCGCCTGATCAACGCCTGGTATCTGGTCGTTTTTACGGAAAATCTGGCGGAGAGGGTGGGATTCGAACCCACGGAGCCCCGCGAAGGGCTCAACGGTTTTCGAGACCGCCCCATTCGTCCGCTCTGGCACCTCTCCGCGTATCCCTATTATAGGGCGGTGCGTCATTGCGGCAAATCCCGGCCGGCTCCCGGCCCCCCGCCGGACGCGGGTACACGCCGTCGGGGGCTCGCAGGGAGAAGGGCGCCCGCGGGAAGCAGCGCGGGAAGTAAAGGGCCGGCACGGAGGAACGACGTGCACGGGGCTCGCAGGGGGAGGGGTGTCCGCGGGATCGATCGGGCCTGTTTTCGCTCAGATTTCCTTCTCCGCCCGGATCATCCCGTATCCCATCAGCCCTTCGTTGAAGGCCTTCTCCAGGCCTGTGCAGGCACGGGCGAAGGCGTCCGCATACCTTGCGGCTTGCGCTTCCGTCGCCCTGTCCCGGAAGCGCAGGGCGTTCTCTCTCCAGCGGGGTAGGGTGGGAAGCACTTTCTCCGTGATGTTCACCACCCGTATGCGCGCGAAGCCCGCCTCCACCAGGAGGTCGCAGAGAGAACCCATACTGAGCACCCGTGCGGGCCCCCAGACGTCGGGAGCGAATAGGTTCGCCCTGGCCTCGGCGAGGAAGTGCCGCAGCCCCCGCAGGAAAGGCAGGGACCCCAACTGCGCCAGGTCGCAGAGCACCAGCCGGCCGCCGCCCCTCAATACCCTGTGACATTCGCGGAAAAGGGCCCTCTTGTCCTGAACGGGATGCACGGCCTCCATGATCCACACCAGGTCGAAAGAGCTGTCGGGAAAACCGTTGTCCATTCCGTCGGCCACCGTGAAGCGCACCTTGTCGATCCCCTTCTGTCGCGCGCTCTCGGCGGCAAGGCGCACCCCCCGCTCGCTGGTGGAGATGCCTTCCACGGCGCAGCCGTACTTCCCGTGGATGTAGAGGGCGGGTGCGCCCACGCCGCAGCCCACGTCAAGGACCCGGCTCTCCCCGGAAAGATCGCACAGGGCGAGCATCCTGTCGATCATGGCGCGGGCCGCCTCGGCAAGCTCCATGTCCGGGGTCGCGAAATAACCGAAGTGCAGGTTATCCCCCATGAATTCCAGCCACGCGTCGGTGACGCGGTCGTAATGGACGGCTGGATCCCGGGCCATGCAAAGCACCCCCCTGCGCACCGTTCCGGCCTGCATCTTCCCTCGCAACCCGTATTATAAGCGACGGCTTGGGCAACCGGCAGGAAGCTGCGCCGGATACGGAGGTCAGTCCAGGACGAGCAGGTAAAGGGTGGAGGGCACGTGTATGCCGCCCCTTTCTTCCTGGCTCACGTGGCCGAAGATCACCCTTTTCCCGTCGGGACTCCACGTCGCCTCGGTTATCTGCCGGGCATGCGGGTCGTATTCCTCGTGCTCCGGGTCCGTGAAGAAGGTCAGCCTCGTCTTGTTCCCGCCGTCCGCGTCCATCATCCACAGCTCCTCGCCGTCTCCCGGGTACCCCTGCGCCGCGCACCAGGCGATCTTCCCGCCGTCCGGCGAAAACTCCGGGTTTTCGTCGTGGACGAACGGCGTGTCCGTCAGGCGGCGCAGCAAGGATCCCCCGAGGTCGCATACGTAGATGTCGCCCCAGAATCCCTGTCCTCCATTTTCTTCCAGGTCGGTAAAACTGCCGGCGAGAGCGCCGTCTCCGGGGATGAAACCCGTTCCCTCGATAAGGGTGAAACCCTCGGGCGGGTCCACGGCACGGATGTTGGATATCTTCGGCTCCCCGCCCTCGAAGGAGATGTCCGCCAGCTTCACCCTCCAGGCTCCCAGCTCCTCTCCCTGCCGGTACCACACGTTCTCCCAGCCCCAGTAGGAACCCGGATGTCCCTGCAGGCCGGGCGCCCGCGGGTCCTCGTCGGGATCGGAGGGCTTGCCGTGCGGATATTTCTCCATGGAGAATTCCTCGTTCCAGTAGAGCGTCCTCCCGTCGTGTGAAAAGCTGGGCCTGATGACGCCCCAGTTCTCCGGGTAATCGGTGATGCGCCAGAAGCGGCTGCCGTCTCTGGTCATTATCCAGACATTGTGATTGCGTCCGATGCCCGGCCGCGCCGTGGCCCCCGTGCCCTTCCTGGGATACCCCGCGTTCTCGGCGGTGAAGACCAGGTACTCGCCGCAGGGGTGCCAGGAGGGCTGGCCTTTCCAGCCGGTACCGGCCAGGGCGGGATTTCCGGCGGTCAGGCACCTGGCACCCGACCCGTCCGGCCTGCTGACGTACACGTCGTAGGTGATGCCCTGCGGGTCGCCGGGGTCCTCCCTCTCCCTGGTGAAGGCGACGGCCTCTCCGTCCGGGGACCACTTCGGAAACGCCCCCTCCCCTATCGCCCGCAGGCTTTTCACCGTGATCGCTTCCGGTGATCCGCCCCCGGCGTCGCCGGGGACCGCGGGCTCTTTCCTTACGCATGACGTCGCGTATGCGCCGGCCGCCAGGCCGAAGAGAAGGAGGGCGGACAGGAAAGCCGAGGCCTTCCTTCCCGCGGCGGATCCTGCCATCCCGTCACCGTCCCCGTTGCCGTGATCCCGAAACCGGCTTCCCGCTCGGCATATGCAAGATCTCCATGTGTTTATCATCAATCACCGCCGCTTTGCCCGCCGCTCATACCCTTAGTTTCTCCCTCTCCCGGACATGCGGCGAAAGCCGGTGGGCGTTCAACGCCGCCAAAGGGGCATCTCCCCGCACGGGGAGGATAACCTGCCCCTATAGGCCCAAAGGCGCGCCACAGAAGGCGTCTTCCCGCATGGGGAGGATAACCCGTCAATCGTCCGAGGAACGCCGCGCCCGGAAGAAGTCCCGCAGGAGGGAGAGGCATTCCCGCTCCAGGATGCCGTCGATGACCACCAGGCGGTGGTGGACGGTCTCGTCACTCACCAGGTTGTAGCGGCTGCCCGCCGCCCCCAGCTTGAGGTCGCGGGCGCCGAAGACGAGCCTCGCCACCCGCGCCTGCACCATCGCCCCGGCGCACATGGGGCAGGGCTCCAGGGTCACGTACATGGTGGTCCCTTCCAGCCGCCATGCTCCCAGGTGAGCCGCCCCCTCCGACAGGGCAAGCATCTCCGCGTGGTCCAGGGGGTTTCCCGTGGCCTCGCGCCGGTTACGGGCGCGGGCGATCACCTCCCCGTCCTTCACCAGCACCGCGCCCACCGGCACCTCGCCCTCACCCGCCGCCAGGCGGGCCTCCTCCAGGGCCATGAGCATGAAGTCCCTGTCGCGCATCGTCCGCTCCGGCTATCTCCAACGCACTCCCGTTCCGGTTATCCCTGCCCCTGCCTTCCCTTGTCCCCGCCCCGGTCCTTCCGCTCGCGCGCCCTCCCGGCGTATTCTCGCCGCACCCTCTCCATGCCACGTCGGCAAACGCCGCTGCCGGTGCCGACCCGGATTCAGGATAATGCCCGGGCATCGGGTCACGGAGGCCGGCACCGCGGCACGGCGCGCCTAACGGCTCCTTTCATCGCGGTAGTCTTCCAGTAACTGGTAAACGTCCTCCCTGTCGAGAGTATTCCCGAAGTAGTCGTGCAGGCGTCCTCCCCTTCCCCACAGGGGCTCCTCGCCGAACCAGGCCTCGGGCGGGCGGTCCTCCTCCGGCCCCAAACCTTCGCGCGCGTTGAGGTCCAGGTAGAGCTCCCAGGCCGCTGCGGCCTTCCGCATCATCTCCTCCACGGAGAGCTCCACCCCCGTCACCGCGGCCAGCAGGTCCCTCACCAGCCCGGCGTGGTAGAAGCGGTTTACCTGGTAGCGATTGCAGATCCCCAGGGAACTGAAGAGGCTGAACCAGTCCTCGGCGTAGCGGGTGAGCCGGCCTACGTTCAGCCCCCAGGGCGGCGAGAAGATGCGCTCCAGCGCCTCCTTCCCCACCCCCATCCTCTCCGTGAGGCGGCGCAGCCTCTCCTCCGGGAGGCCCGGCACGTAGGTGGCCGAGCCGGCGCTGGCCGAGGTGGGACCGCGCGGCGAGACGAGCTGCTCGAACTCCATGGTGCCCAGGCCGCTCACCCGGGGGTCATACAGGCAGTCCTGGCCGCGAACCAGCACCGTGTAGCGCCGGGTGTCCTCGCCGAAGTAGTCCAGGGCTCCCCTCCAGCCGTCGGCCAGGGCCGCCCCGATATCTCCCCGGCGCTCCGTGACCCGCAGGGCCAGTTCGCGCAGGATGCCCGCTCCCCGCACCAGGGGTATGCCCTCCGCGTCCTCCTCGCGCAGGATGCCGTGCTCGCGCAGCTCCAGGAGGTAGGCCGCCTGCCAGCTCAGGGTCATGAAGTCAAGGCCCAGGTCGTCCAGGAGAGCCAGCGCGGAAGCCGCCTCCTCCGCGTCCCGCATCCCCAGGGCGCAGCCGATGATGGCGGCGTTTAGGAAGGAGGTGGAATAGACGGTCTCCCCCGTGGAGGGCAGGAACAGCTCGTCCTTGTCCGCCAGGAAACACGAGGGGCAGGATATGCGGCGCTTCTTCAGCTTGAGATAAGCGGCGGGGCCGAACCTCCCGGTCGCCTCCTCCAGGTCCTTTTCCGTGGCGCCGTGTGGCAGGAGTTGGGCGGCGTACATGGGCCAGGCGCCGATCATGCCCAGCTCGGCCGCCGCCTCCCTCATGTCATATTTTTCCAGGCGCTGGTAGAGGCCCGCAAGCAGTTCGCGCAGACGGGCGGGGTCCGCCACTTTTACCGACCCATTTCCCCTGACCAGCACCGCCTTGAGGTTCTTGGCTCCCAGCACCGCCGCCAGCCCGCCGCGCCCCAGGGTGGCGCAGGCGTCGACCATGGCCAGGGAGGAATGCACGAGGTTCTCACCCGCGGGACCGATGGCCAGGACCGAAAAGCCGGGGTATCCTTCCCAGAGGGCCCGGGTGGTATCCAGGATTCCCTTTCCCCACAGGCCGGAGGCGGGCACCAGCTCCACTTTTTCGCCCTCTATCAACAGCACGGTGGGGGACGGCGCGGCGCCCCTTATCACCAGGTGATCCCATCCCGCCCACTTCAGGTTGGCCCCCAGCCCCATGCTCCCCGAGGCGGAGGCCACGGCCCCGGTGAGGGGAAAGCGCGCGTTGGCCATCACCCGGGAGGCTCCCGGCACCGCCGTGCCCACCAGCGGCCCCGCCCCCAGGACCACCGGGTTGTCCGGCGAGAAGGGGTCCGTGCCGGGCCGGCAGAGCTCCATGCACAGCCGGTTGTTGACCCCGAAGCCCCCCAGGTAGTCCTCCGCGAAGGAACGCGGGTATTCGACTGCGCTCGTCTCCCCGCTCTCCAGTTCGACGGCGAGCAGTCGCCCCGTGTATCCGCCTTCCACTATCCCCTCCTCCCCCGCTCCTCGCTCGAGTCCTCCAGTGCACCGTAGGGGCAGTAGGCGGCGCAGCGCGCGCACTCGTCGCACTCCGGGAGGAAGACGGCGCTCACCGCTACGCCCTTCACGTCGAGCCTTATCCGGCTCAGGGAAGGTCCGCATTCCCCCTCGTGGAAAAGGGAGCAGACCAGCTGGCAGTTCCTGCACCCCGCGCACGACTCCGCGTGATGGATCATCTACCCTCCATGTCGCTGCCTCTTCTTCCTGCCCCTATTCTACTTCTTTTCCGCGACTGCGGTCTCCGGCGGGGCGGCCCTGTCCTCAATCGCAGGTCCGGTAACCCGTGAACCGTCTCCATTATGGCCACGGGCCGTCACGGCGACGGCTTTTTCCTATCTTGCAACCCCTTGCTGTCGACTTTTCCTTTCTCATCGTCTGCCTGGCTCCACGGGAATGGAGGAGGGAAGACATGAGATCCCCTGGTCCGAGCGTGAATTTCTTTTTCCAAACAAAAAGCGAGCCAGGACATGAGATATCTTATCTTCACGAAGCCTGGTCGAGTCACCCTTCCTTTAAAGGCAGGGTCATACCTTGTCGATAAAACGTGTGGTGTCTGCTTTGGTAAGAGGGTGAGAGGTAGGCAAGATGAGACCTACAACCGGGCAAGAGATGCGCAGGCTGTTATGGGCCATTTCCCTGCTGGTGCTCCTCCTGGTGCTGGCCATCATCGCCTACTTCATCACCGACATCACCATCACCTACAACCGCAACATCGAGGACAACAGGGAGAAGGTCATCCAGGAATCGGTGCGCGGCCTGCAGGAAACGCAATCATCGCTGATCACGGGCGGTTTTTCCCCGGAACTCATGGAGGTCTTCAACCAGGACCTCTTCAAGAAGATAGTAGGCGGCGACCTTGATACCCTGTACAGGGTCGGGGTGCTGATAACCCTCAACTTCTATCCCGTCGACTACGTGGGGTTCATCGCCGACGGCGAGCTGGTGGAGTACGGCTCCCGGAAGGGGCTCTCCGTCGACCCCGCGGAGCTGTCCACGGAGCCGCCCGAGGATGACTACCAGGTGCTGGACCGGCTGGGAGGAAGCGAGGGCTTCTTCATCTCCGTCTTCCTGCCTGCGGACTTCGGCGCGATGGGACTGGGGCAAGGCAAGATATACGCCAACATGATCATCGACCGCAGCGAGGAGATGGAGGAGATCGAGACCTACTTCCGCGACCAGCGCAACAGCCTGCTGGTGAGGCTCCTCATCGCCGCCGCCGTGGCGATCATCGCCTCCCTGCTGGTGACCACCTTCGGGCTGCGCCACTTCACGCGCAAGTACGTGGTGGACCCCATCGAGAAGATCAACCGCCAGGCCCGGGAGATCATGGAGGGGACCTTCCGGGGCGAGGTGGAGGTGGACGAGAGAAGCGCCTACGCGCCCCTGCAGGGGCTGCTGCGCAGCGGCCACAAGGTGCTCGCCCGCATGGACGAGGAGCTCCGGGAGTGATGTCCGCGAGGGTCGACCCTCTGGAAACCAATGCGATCGACCCTCCATCGCATCGCTGCCGGCAAACCGGGGGTGATCGCAGCGTGAGGCGATACGTCCTAAACGGGATGCAGGAGGAAAAGGGTCCGTGCCTTGCGCACAACTATGCAAGCTACTAAAGGGGGAGGCGCGGGGTGACGATAAAGCAAACGCTTATTGTCTTATCAGGTCAGATCCGTGAAGGGGGCGGAGATGAAAGCAGTTACAGGTCAAGAGATGCGCAGGCTGTTATGGGCCATCTCCCTGCTGGTGCTCCTACTGCTGCTGGCCATCGTCGCCTACTTCATCACCGACATCACCATCACCTACAACCGCAACATCGAGGACAACAGGGAGAAGGTCATCCAGGAATCGGTGCGCGGCCTGCAGGACATGAACTCCTTGATGGTCCTCAGCCGCGGAATCTCCCCGGAGCTCATGGAGGTCTTCAACAAGGACCTCTTAAAAGAGATGATGGGGGGTGACCTGGAGGCCCTTTACAGGGCCGGGGTAGCGGTGGGCCTCAACATGTATCCCATCGACTACGTGGGGTTCATCGCCGACGGCAAGTTGATGAGATACGGCACCCGGAAGGGGGTTTCCGTCGATACCACGGAGTTGCCCACGGAGCCGCCCGAGGGTGACTACCAGGTGCTGGACCGGCTGGGAGGGAGCGAGGGCTTCTTCATCTCCGTCTTCACGCCCTTGGACTTGAGCATATTGGGATTGGAAGAGGGCCCGATATACGTAAACATGATCGTCGACCGCAGCGAGGAGATGGAGGAGATCGAGTCCTACTTCCGCGACCAGCGCAACAGCCTGTTGGTAAGGCTGTTCATCGCCGCCGCCGTGGCGATCATCGCCTCCCTGCTTTTAACCACCTTCGGGCTGCGCCACTTCACGCGCAAGTACGTGGTGGACCCCATCGAGAAGATCAACCGCCAGGCCCGGGAGATCATGGAGGGGACCTTCCGGGGCGAGGTGGAGGTGGACGAGAGAAGCGCCTACGCGCCCCTGCAGGGGCTGCTGCGCAGCGGCCACAAGGTGCTCAGCCGGATGGACGAGGAGTTGAAGGGATGATCGCCTGCCAACCGGCAGCGACCGGACTAAGGCAATAAAGTTTGGCAGGATTTTAAACGATAATATGGTAAGAATCGCGCCCTCGCAGGCGCCCGGGCCGGGGCGAGGAGGGTAGAGGAGGGAACATTGGCGAATAAGCTGGCGCAGGAGATAGAGAAGATACTCTCCGAGGCGGTGGGCGACTTCATCGCCAAGGCCACGGTGAAGAAGAACTGCGAGCTCATCGGGTGCACCCCGGATACCGTATCCGTGGAGCATCTCCCCGAGCTGGCCGAAAAGATAAACAAGTCGGTCTCCTTTTTCTCCGGGAAGGACGTGGGAGGCTCCCTGGCGGAGAAGATCAAGGCCCTCAAGGCCTGAGGCTGCGGGCAACCCCTTTAAAGGTCATCGCGAGCAACCCCCCCTAAACGTCATTGCGAGCAGTCCCCCCTAAACGTCATTGCGAGCAACCCCCCTAAACGTCATTGCGAGCAACCCCCCCTAAACGTCATTGCGAGCAAAGCGAAGCAATCTCACTGGAAGCGTCATGGCGAGGAGTCCCCTTAAACGTCATCGCGAGGAGCGGAGCGGCGAAGCGATCTCCTCCGGGCCTTGCCACCCCTCCCGGTACCCGTGCCTTTTGCCTTCTCCCGGGGAGATTGCTTCGTCGGCGCTGGCGCGCCTCCTCGCAATGACATTAAGAGAACGCGCCTCCTCGCAATGACGGGAACGGGGCGCAACGCCCTGGGGTCGCACCTCATCCGTTGCCTTCGTCAACACCTTTGTGCCTGACCCCACTTGTTGCCTTGGATGAACCATTCCCCGCGTGCCTGTGACCCCGTGCCCGGACCTCTTTGCCTTACCATTCGCGCTAGGAGAGGCCGAGGGCATCCAGTAAATCTCGCAAGCGGCCCAGCCTGTCCGCGTACCTCTCCTCGCGGTTAAGCGGGCCGCAATCCGAGAGTACGTGTTTCTCCTGCAGCAGCAGGAGGGCGAAGGCCAGGCATCCCCGCTCGCCGCACTCGCGGCAGTTGGTCCGGGGGAGCAGGCCGTATATGTCCAGGGGCTTGATCTTCACCTTCTTCTCGTAAACGGGCTCGATCTCCTCACGGTGTTCTTGCACGTAGTTGAGCCGCTCCGCGAGCCAGGACAGCGTTTCCTCGGCGTCGGGGACATCGTCCGCCTTGGCGATGGTCACCTTGCGCGGGTAAACGGTCACCAAGCGCGGCCCCTTGGTGAAGGTCAGGGCGGGTCGCTCGGGCACGTAGGTGGCGTTGGCCAGCAGTGCGTTGAGGTAGGGAAGGAGCTCGCTCACGTCCACCGGGATGCGGGCGATGAGCCTTATCTTCGTCTCGTCGGCGAAGCATGGCTCCACGTGTTCTATGTCGATTCTTTCCAAGAACATGCCTCCTGCCTTTGCTGCCTTGTTCTCTTGTTATCTTGTTATCTTGTTATCTTGTTATCTTGCTCTCTTGCTCTCTTGCTCTCTTGCTCTCTTGTTGTCTTGCTCTCTTGCCGCCTTGCCGCCTTGCCGCCTTGACGTGACCGGCCGCGGATGCCGAGGTGCCGGGCCGCCCCCCGCTATTTCCTCCCTGCTCTCTTCAGGGTCCAGCCTCTCGGGGAGAGGACTCTTTCCGCCTCCCTCACCGACTCCTCCAGCCCGCCCGTGGTTCCTTCCAGGATAAGAAAATTACCCCCGCAGAGATCCCCGTCCCTCCACAACGCGCGCGGCAGGGGCAGGAAGGCGTCTCCCAGGACCAGCCGGAGGATGGCCACGGCCAGGCACAGGCGGTCCCGTTCCTCCTCCGTGACCTCCTCCCGGGGAAGCAGGGGAACCAGGTTCCCGCTGCCCACCGGGCCCGGACGGTTGTCCCGTAGGAAGACCATCTCGTCGGCCAGCTCCCCCAAATCCAGCCGGAAAAGGTCGTCCCTCCGCAGGAGGACCTGGCGCACCCCGAAGTCCCTCACCAGCTCCCCCGCGAGACCGGGCAGCCGGTCGGCGTAGACCACCACCACGATTCCCTCTCCCAGGACGCGGCGGAAATCCCCCGCCTCCCAGGGAAGGCCGTCCATCTCCCCCAGGTCCAGGACCAGGTGGACAAGCCCCAGGGAGGACATCTCCCTCACCGTCTCCTCCATGCGCCCGAGGTCCGCGTCAACATCCCCGTAATGCCCGACCGTATCCCCGTCCGGACCGGACCGGTCCCGGCGGCCGGCGATCCTCAGGACCGCCGCGGCGGTCATCCAGCCTCCGGAGAGGGTACGGGCCAGGTCCTCCGCCGCGCGCCGCACCAGCTCCTCCCCGGGGCCTGGCCGGACGAGAGCGGCGATGTCCTCGCGTTCCAGCTCGTTTTTTGTGGAAATCTTTACCAATACATTCCCGATGCCGGGGAACGCGGAAGCTTCCGAGGCGTAGGATCGCAGGATATCGGCAACGGCGTCCGTTTCCGCCTTCTCCGGGTGAAGCACGGCCTTGATCAGCACGCCTTTTTTCTCCAGGAATCCCGCCGCCGCCTCCCCTTCGTCGCCGGGAAGGGCGATGGCGGTCGTGCACAGCTCCCCCGCCTGCGGGGGCGCGGGAACCAGCCGCAAGCGGAATCCCTCCTCCTTGAGCAACGCCTCGGCGCGCAGCATGTGATGGGTGGAGGGAAAGACGATCACCGCCTCCCTGTCAACCGCCAAGTCTTCACCTTTCCGGTCCGACCTCTCCCGCCTGCAGGGCCTGTACCACATCCTCCATGTCGGGCACCCTGCCGTTGGCCACCAGCTTCCCGTCCACGGCCACGGCGGGGAGAACATAACGCAGGGAGAAGGCGATGCGCGAGGCGAAATCCTCCTCGCCCGCCTCGCGCAGGTAAGCGGCCAGCCTGCGCAGGCCTTCGGCGTAGGCTTCATACTGCTCCATGGCATAGCGGATTATCTCCGCCGATGGATATTTCTCCGTTACCGCGTCCATGAACATCTCCAGCCGGGAGAGCTTCTCCGTGTCCCGCAGGAAGGCGGCCCCGGAACAGGCACAGGCCGGAGCGGGGATGAAGAACTCGATCCTCTTGACCTCCCCGGACATATCCACGCCTCCTTCCATGGTAAGCCTCCCCGTTGATCATCCGCTCCTGAAACGCGCGGTTCAACCCTCCCGCCTGCGCTCCCGCCCGCACGAACCCAACGCCTACCACCCGTTCCACGACGCAAGGAACCTATAACCGCCCGCGCAACCTTGTACGACACCCCAGCTTTTGGTCCCCATCTCAACCCCCGTCACCATACCGTCTTCACCAGCAACACCAGGTAATACAGGCCCACTCCCAGGAAGACAAGCCCGGCTCCCTTGCGGAAATACCTTTCCCACCTCTGCACCTTCTCCGCATGCTCCGCCCACGCTCCCGCCCCGAAGGCGATGGCCAGGGCGAAAACGAATACCGGGAGGCCCGTGCCCAGGGCAAAGACGGCCGGGAGAAACACGCCCCCTCCCGGCGTTCCCAGGGCCAGCGGGATGAGCATGCCGAAGAAGAGCACCGCGCTGTAGGGGCAGAAGGAGAGCGCGAACAGCGCCCCCAGGGGCAAGGCCCCCAGCGCCCCCCGCCCGGATATCCTTTCCCCCAGGCCGGCTATGCGCCCTCCCCTGAAAAAGGAGAGGTTTATCACGTCCAGCATGACCAGCGAGACGAGGATTAGAAGCGGCCCCAGGTAATAGACGGAGGAGTTGCGCAGAAACCCCGATATGCGCACTACGTTGGCCCCCAGGTACACCAGCAGGACTCCCAGGGCCACGTAAGTGAAGGCCCTGCCCATGGTGTAGAGCGCACCTGCCACCGCTGCCCTCCCGCGATGCTCCAGATCCCTGGCGATATAGGCGACGGCGGCCAGGTTGGTGGCCAGGGGGCAGGGAGAGACGGCGGTGAGGAGCCCCAGCACCAGGGCGGCCAGGAGGGGGATCCCCGCCAGCGGGATGCCGGAATCCTCGGCGGGCTGGCTTCCCTCCAATGCCCGGTCCAGCTGGGCATGGATATAGGCGATACAGCCCTCCCGGTCCTCCCACTTGAACCAGACCTCCTTGAGCTCCCGGAATTCTTCCCGGCCTCCCTCCCGGAGCACCAGGAAAAGCGATGAGCCCACGACCCCGTACTCGTCCACCCGCTCCCGGTTGGCGGGATCGTCGATGGCCAGCCTGGTATAGGGGACGCCCTCCAGGCCATGCCCGCGGTAGCTGGAAGCCGCCTCCTCGGCAAAGGAATCCACCTGCTCGCAGGAGACGCAGCGGAAACGGGGGTAGAAATAGACCAGCTCCACCGCACCTTTGTCCCCGCCATCGTCCGCCGAGGAAATGTCCGAATGGTATCCCGGGAAGGCGGGGAGCATGACCAGCAATACGGCGATCGCGGCCGCAGCCACGCAGTAAGTCGACCTTTTCATGTTTATCATCACGACGGTGGAGAGGCTTGGCCTTCTCCCGAGATCAGCTTGTCAAGCAACGTCCTCATCTGGTCGGACCCTATAAGCCCCTCGTACGCGTCCACCACCACGCCGTCGGTCTGGATAAAGAAACTGGTGGGGATGACCCTCACCTGGAAATAATCGCAGAGGGGAAGCTCGGCTTCGTCGTAGACGTCCACCACCACGAAGGATACGCGTCCCGCGTAATCCGGCTGCACTTCTGCGATGACCTTTTCCATCTCGATACAGGGGATGCACTGGTTGGAGTGGAAGTTCAGGAAAACGGGTTTTCCCTGCCGCAGAGACTCCTCGATAAGTTCCTGGGAGGGGGTCTTGCCGGCGGCCGAAAAACCGGCATCCGTCGTCTCCGCATCCTCCGACTTCTCCGCCGCCTGCGCCGGCGCGTTCTCCTTTACCTCGACATCCTCCCCGCACCCGCAGTCGGCCAGGGTTACCAGAAAAATACAGGTCACGAAGACCAGGGAAGCTATCAGTAATCTCTTCCCCGCCTTCCAGGCCTTTCTCCGCTTGCGCTTCTTCTCGGCCATGCTTATAAGGCCCTCTCATACCGCGAAACGTTCCGCCGCCCGGCGCGTACTCACTTCATTCCCTCACCGTCGCCGTTCCTTCCGCGGCCGCGGGCTCCGCGGCGGCGGGAGCCTCTTCCGGCCGGAACCAGTGCTGCGTACGCAGGCATATCTTGACCAGCAGGAGCATCACCGGCACCTCGATGAGCACCCCCACCACCGTTGCCAGCGCCGCTCCGGAGGCAATGCCGTAGAGCACGGTGGCGGTGGCGATGGCCACCTCGAAGTGGTTGGAGGCGCCGATCATGGCCGAGGGCGCCGCGTCCCGGTAGTCCAACTTTATGAGCTTGGCCAGCCCGTAGCCGATCCAGAAGATGAGGTTGGTCTGGATGAAGAGGGGAACGGCGATGTAGACGATGGACATGGGCTGGTCGATGATGAGCTGCCCCTTGAGGCTGAAGAGGATGACCAGGGTCACCAGGAGGGCGATGATGGTGACGGGGGTCAGGTAGTGGATGAACCTTTCCTGGAACCACTCCATGCCCTTGCGCTTCAATATCCATTTTCTGGAATAATACCCCGCTACCAGCGGCAGGGCCACGTAGATGCCCACGGAGAGCACGATGGTCAGCCAGGGCACGGGCATGCTGTTCACTCCCAGCAACCAGCCTCCCAGCGGCGCGTAGAGCACCAGCATGGTGAGGGAGTTGATGGCCACCATCACCAGGGTGTGCCCGTCGTTCCCTTTCGCCAGGTAGGACCAGACCAGCACCATGGCCGTGCAGGGAGCGATGCCCAGCAGGATACAGCCGGAGATATAGGAGCGGTAGAGTTCCGGGCGCAGGACTCCGTCCACCATGATGCCGCCGGTGGTGGGCACGTAGTGGGTGCCGAGGTCGGCTCCCGGGATCCACCTCTTGAACACGAAGGCCAGGAAGAAGGTGGCGATAGCCACCATGGTGAAGGGCTTGATGCACCAGTTGACGAAAAGGGTGAGGAGCACCGGCTTGGGGGTCTTGCCCGCCTTTATGACCTCGGCGAAATCGATCTTCACCATGATGGGGTACATCATGAAGAAGAGGCAGACGGCGATGGGGATGGAGACCTGCGCCACCGACACCTTGTCCAGCGCCTCACCCATACCGGGGAAGGCCTTGCCCAGGAGTATGCCCGCGCCTATGCAGGCGATGACCCATATGGTGAGATACTTCTCGAAGAAACCCAGCCGCCTGGCTACCCTCGGCTGCTCCTCCAACCTCGCTCCTCCTTTGCTGCTTTTCTCTTGCGGGCTGCGCGGCAAGCTCCCCAGTGCGGCTCGCTGCGCCCGCCCTCCCGAGCAAGTTCTACCATGCTCGCTTGCGGTCCGTGCCTTTCCTCCCAGCCATCACGTACTTCTACGCGTCCCCGACGCTCGCCGGCATCGCGTTTACGCCTCCGGGAGCAGGGAACAGGGGCGTCTCATGTCCGGGCCGGCCTTTTCTCGCATTCCTCCCTGCGGGGATACGGCCGGTCTATCTTGTGGGTTCCGAGTATTTCCAGAAAAAGCCGGTTCAGCCTCTCCACCGCCTCCGGCACCAGCGAGTGATAACACCAGGTGCCGCTCTTGCGTGCCCTCACCAGGCCCACCTCCCGCAGCACGGAAAGGTGGTGCGAGGCCAGCGGCTGCGATATGCCCAGTTGCTCCTCGATATCGCAGACGCACTTCTCGCCCTGGAAGAGAAGGCACATTATTTTCAAGCGGTTCACATCGCTGATGATCTTCAGCATGTCATGAAGCTCGTTGATCTCGCTCTTGCTCACGCACTCCGCCAGCTTCTTCGCGCTCATCTCCGACCTCCATATAGTCGCATATATAAACCCAGGTTAATATAAACAATAATTTATCATTCATCAAGGAGCGATCTTTATCGCACCGAACCCCGCGCGCTTGTTCTCCCCGGGTATCAGCCCTCGACCTCGCCGAGGGCTTCGTCCGGCGCCTCGTAGCCCTGCTTGAAAAAAACCCTCCCGATGACCTCGCTCAGGGCCACTACCACCACCAGGGTGGCCAGGTATCGCACCAGGGTGAACTTCCAGCCCAGGAATTGGAACTCCATCAACTCCGCCGGGAGTTTTATGCACGCCCAGGCGGAGAGGAAGATGATGATATTGGCGACCTTGGCGCCCTTTTTCAGCAATACCGCCGCCAGCGGGAACGCCACGTAGAGGGGCCCCATGGGAATGCTTCCCAGGATGAACGAGAGGACGACTCCTTTGACCCCGGATTCCTCGCCGAGAAACCTGACGATGAACTCCCTTTCCACCCACACGCTAACCAAGCCCATGATGATGAACACCGCGGGAAGGATCATGGCCATCTCCTTGAAGTATTCCCAGGCCACATGGCGCGCCGTACCGCCTTTCTCGGGGAACACGACGACCAGGACGATGAAGACGGGAATAAGAAGGAAGAGGATGGCGTAATCCCACCGTATTCTCTCCCTTATGCTTCTCTTCCTGCCGTTTGCCACGGCATCGGCCTTTTCGTTCACCTTATGATCACCCCTATCACCACGGCGATGGCCACGGCGGCGAGGAAGCTCAAGGCGTTCCTGGCGACGGCGAACCTCTTTCCCAGTTCCTTGATCTCCAGGGGCAGGAACACGAAGCCGACCATGGTCAGGGTGGTGATGAACGCCGCCGTGGCCATGATCCCGGCCCCCATGTCCAGCATGGACTTGGCCAGGGGGAAGGCGATGATGACCGGGATGAAGAGCACCGCACCCAACAGGGAAGCGATGGCCACCCCCAGGGCACCGCTGTTCTTGCCGATCACCTGGGCGATCCACTTGGCGGGAACGAAACCGATCATCAGGCCCACCACCAGGATGATGGCCAGGATGCCGGGGAGCAGCCGCATGAAGCCCTTGTAGGCGACGCGCAACGCGGCCAGCGTTTTCTTCCGGTCCTTGATCACGCTCAGGAGCAGCAGTACGCCCGTCAGGACGAGGATGACGAGGGTTGTGAGATCCACTCAGTCCACCCCTTTCCTTCCTTTCCCGCCGCCCGGATCGTTCACAGCGCGTCTTCCAGGAAGTTGACGCAGGCGTCCTCGGGCGGGAAGATGCTCGCGGCCACTTCCACCGCCTTGAGCGTCGCCGCCGGCACGATGCAGGAGTTGCGGCAGCAGTGCTCGGATGCGGCGCGGTACACCGCCGTGTCCCGCATGGGGAGGGTCATCTCGCTCCCCGCGTTGACTTCCTTGAGCTCCTCCGCCATCTCCGCGATGTGCTCGCAGGAGGTCTCGAAGGAAAGGGACACGGTGGTGAGGGTGTTCTTCCGCGCCGTGATCACCGTCTCCTTGCCGCACTGCCCTCCTTTTACGAATACGATGGCCATCCTTTTCCCTTCCCGCCCTGCCGCGCGCTATTCATGCCTCGCCGCCAGGGCCTCCTCGATGCGCCGCTTGACGTCCGCCTTGATCCTCTCCTTCTCCGCCTCATCGTAATCGAGCACCGGTGCCTTCTTAACCCCGTAGTCCTCCACCATCTCCACCCGGATGTCCGGCTTGCGGCCGGAGTGCTCCTCCACGATCTTGGAGCAGCACATCACCGGGCAACCCTCGATGATCACGAAGAGCTCCGCCCCCGCGATCTTGTTCAAGCCGGTGTCCTTGTCGATGGCCACCGCGGGCAGGCATACCAGGTGGTAGTCCTCGTTCTCCTTCACCAGCTCCGTGGCCACCGCCCCCGCCAGCTGCCCGGTATTGGCGGCCCCGTAGCAGGTGGCTATGACTACCCTGAACTCGGCCATCGCGAATCTCCTCCTTTCAGGTCCCAAACGGCCTTACTTCGCGAACATCCCGAAGATGTACCCCGTGCCCATGGCGAAGAGGCACACCAGCAGGATATACGTCCCGGCCTTCTTGAATCCCATGATGCGGATGAGCACGATCATGCTGGGCAGGGAGAGCGCGGGCCCCGCCAGCATCAGGGCCAGGGCCGGCCCCTTGCCCATTCCCAGCTCCAGGAGTCCCTTGACGATGGGCACCTCGGTGAGGGTGGCGAAGTACATCAGGGCCCCGGATACCGAGGCGATGGCGTTGCCTCCGATGGTGTTTCCGCCCACGTAGCGGGCGATGACGTCGGAGGGGATGAGCTCCTTGACCACGCCCACCAGGAAGACCCCGACGAGCAGCACGGGAAGGATCAACTTCACCATGCGCCAGGTCTCAAGGAACCAGGTCTTTACCTCCTCGCGCGTGAACCAGCGCTTCACCAGGTAGATGAGCAGGGCCACCAGGAGCACCTCGCCCGCGTACTTGACGATGGTGGGCATCTTCGCCGTGCCGTAGACCAGGATGGCGATGAGGACACCGAAATAGATGAGGTTCTGGTAGCCCGGCCTTACCCGGCTCCCGTCGTCGTAGGCGAAGGCCTCCGCGTCCTCCGCCGCCCGCACGCGCCTCTCCTCCTCCTTGTGGAAGACGGCGGCCATGATGAGCCCGATGAAGAAGGCGAAGCCCACCGCCCCGATGATGCGCGCCACCCCCAGGTCGTACCCCAGGAGGTTCATGGAATAGGTCATGGCCAGGATGTTGATGGCCGGCGAGGAGTAGAGGAAGGCGACGGCCGGCCCCAGGCCCGCCCCCTTCTCGCGTATGCCCGTGAACAGTGGGAGCACGGTGCAGGAGCACACGGCCAGGATGGCCCCGGAGACCGAGGCCACGGAGTAGGAAAGGAACTTGTTCGTCCTGGGGCCGAAGTAACGCATGACCGCGGCGGTATTCAGGAAGGCGATGATGGCCCCTGCGATGAAGAAAGCCGGGATAAGGCAGAAGAGGGTGTGCTCGGCCACGTACTCGACGAGCGTCCGCAGGCCCTCCATCATCAAGCCGCCGAAGGTTATCGCTGCCAATTCCACCACTTCCTTACTTCCTCACCTAACGCACTTCCATGTAAAACCATGGTATTCGTACCGGGCTGCCGGCTCGCGCCTTCCGATTCCGGCATCCCTCCACGCTCCTTCCCGCGGGCCTTCCCGCCGGCGCACCGGCTGCCCCCTCGACCGCCACGGGTCACCCACGTCTCTCCCTGCGACCTCCCGGATCCGGCGACGAAAACTCCCCTTCCCCGCCGCTGACCCTTTAGGTCTTTAGGGGATTCCGAGTCCCGGGCTCGGCTCCCGCTTCGCTTTCCCCGGGGCCCTTCGCCAGATGCCCCCGCCCTGGAGAACCTGGGCGGCGGACCGCAGGGCTTACGGAATAGGAGTGGGAGTGCCTGCGGCCCTCAGGCCTTGAGCCAGCCCTCGATCTCCTTCTTGGAGGGTACCTTTCCCTTGCAGACCACCTTGCCGTCTACGACCACCCCTGGCGTGGTGAGGACGTTGTACTTCATGATCTCGCTCATCTCCGTGACCTCGTCCACCCGGGCGTCCAGGCCCAGCTCCTCCACCACCTCGCGGATGGCCTCCTTGGTGGCCTTGCACTTCTTGCATCCCGGTCCCAGTACCTTGATCTCCATGTCTTTCACCTCCATCGTCTGCAGGTAATCTCCGTTCTTGGTCCCCGATGACTTCCATGTCGCCGGCTCCCATCAACCGGCAGCATAACCGGCCTGTTTACCGCGGTCGATCATCACGTCAACCCCCGCCGCTCGTTGACGCCGCCTCCTTATCTCCTTCCCTTGGGATCTCCTTCCCTCCGTGCCTTCTTCTCCTACAATCCGAGTTCGCGCAGCTTGTCCAGTCTCTCCTCCATGCCCGCCTCCAGGAGGGGAGGGCAGTCCTCCACGCACCTTTCCCCTTCGATCAACCGGGCGGCGAAGGCCATGCACGAGGGCAGTCCGCACTTTCCGCAGTTGGTGCGGGGCAGGCAGCGTAGGACGTCCAGCAGCTTGGGAGGGACCCGCGTGGTATGGTCGGGCTCTATACCCTCTCTTCGCTCCCATATGTCGTTGAGCCGCTCCACGGCCTTCTTCGCGATCCTCTCGGCGTGAGCGCGATCCTTGAGGTTGTTGATACTGACGACGTTCTCCCGCAGGGCGTACTTGTGAGCGCCCTCCCGCCACACGATGGTGGGCACCTTGGGGTCGTAGAAGGCGTTCCTCACCTCCGCGTTGACGTAGGGCATCACCGGCCCCAGGTCGGCATCCGTCTTCACCCTGGCCACCCAGATCGGCGACCCGGGGTCGCAGGGCGGCGAGAACATCTCCAGCTCCCAGTCGCTTATCAGCATCTCCGGCTTCCTTTCGCTCCTTCGTCTTTATCCGCCTTGATACGCCGCTCAAATGCGCGCCCGCCCATGACCCGCGCCGTCCTCGGCAGGTCCGTCAGCACCGTACCGGGGGACAGTCCGTCTACCCTCGCCATGGGCTCCATATCAAGTCGGGAAAGCAGGGTCCCCGCTCCGCTTCTCCCGCCGTCACGGGCATTCGCCCCGCGCACCAACCGGTCACTCCCCGTCACCTTTCTTCCCTGTGACCATCTCACCCTGGTTGGGATGGTAGGACTCCTCGAAAACCGGCACGCAGTGAGGCAGATCGGCCTCCTTGACCCTCTTTTCCAGCACCTCGCGGATGAACTTCAAGGCCTCGTCCCGGTCGTCGTCGGCCAGGATGCGCTTTATCCAGATGAGCTCCTCCTCCCCCAGGGACACGGCTATCCTTCTCATCTCCTCGCTCCTCCCTTGCCCGAAACGCTCTTCGCCCCTCGCGAAAGAGCAGCCGGAGCCGGTGTACAGCACGCATCGCCATTCTCCCCTTCACGCCTCCCGCGATGGCCGAGGTAGCGCAGGAACGCTTCCACGACCCGGTCCAGCTTATCCTCCGCCACCGCGTAGTAGGAGGAGGTGCCCTCCTTGCGCACCCGCAGCAACCCGTCCTCCCTGAGCACGTTCAGGTGGTGGGACGCGAGCTGCTGGGAGATGCCCAGCTCCTTTTCCACCTCGCAAACGCATCTCTCTCCCCGCAGGAGCAGGCACATGATGCGCAGCCGGTTGGGGTCGGAGAGGATCTTCAGCTCCTCCGCCAGCTCGATTATCTCCGGATCGGCCACGCACCTCAGGGTTTCCCTTCCAACCATGGCCTCCACCTTCACCAACAATGGTTTGTACTTATAACTATTTGTATTTTATCCCGCCTCACCCCCATGTCAATGACCAAGCCCATTCCTGATGACCTGCCCGCCGGGGAAGGCTCTTCGGCATGTCGCAATGTGGATGTTCTCCGTTCCCCTCCGCGCCCTTTCCCGCGTGATCGCCCTCTCCCGCGTGATATTACGGTCAAGTACTCGCGCCTGATGGTCGAGGAGGAAGCGGCATGAAAAGGATCTCCCTGATCCTTGACGATGACGCATTGATATGGCTCAAGCGCGTGATCACCGACCAGGATGGCGAGGAAGCGTCGAGATTCTTGAACGACGAGGTCCTGAAGCCCAGAACAAGGGAAGCGGAATGGCCTTCCGGACTGCGGAGGACCTTCGACGCGGGAGGGCCTCCGGGACAGCTGGGCGCCCCATGTTGACCCGGTTCATCGCGGCCTCGGCGACCGGACCGGCTTTTACCCCCTACCGGTGAGGCGGGTTCATCCTACGACCTCCAACACGGTAATGCCGGCCCGGCCATATCCGGCCCCGGTCGGGAACCACTTCCCCCGGTTCGCTTTGCCCGTACGGCACCTGGATACCGAGGACCCTCGCGCCTTACTCGCTGCGCATGGAAAGGACCGCGGGCCCGGTGGTAAGGCACCATCCCTCCTCGAGCAACGCCTCCTCGCCGTTCACCTCCACCGCAACCTTGCCCGAGATGACGGCGAAGATGACATGCGACGCCATTTCGCAGGGGGGTATCCCGCCCCCGGGAGGGAGCGGGATGATCCTCACCGCGAGAGGTTGGGCAAGGAGCTGCGCCGTGCCCTGGTGATAGCCGGAAAGGACATGAGGATCTACTGCCTGAAGCCGCCGGTGCTCCTCTTCGGGCTGGTGTTCCCCTTCTTCCTCTTCCTGGCCTTCTTCGTGGGGAAAAGGGGCCACATCGAGGAAGGGATTCCCGGGCTGGTCTGCATCTCCGTCTTCTTCGCCTCCTCGAACATCGCCCCCGCGGGCATGCCCTTCGAGAGGATGACCAAGACCTTCAACCGCCACCTCTCGGCCCCCGTTTCCCTCACCTGGATGGTCTTCGGCAAGACCCTGGCCGGTTTCGCCTTCGGGGTGGCGGTCTACGCCCTCCCGTTGTGCGCCTGCCGCTGTTCTTCATGAGCGGCATCTTCGTCCCCCTGGCGGACATGCCCGCCTGGGCGCGGGGCCTGGCGGCCGTCTCCCCCCTGACCTACGCCAACGACCTCCTGCGGCGCGGCACGGGATTTCCCGGATATCACCATTGGTGGCTGGACCTGGTGGCGCTCGCCTCAGTCCCCGCCGTTAACGTTCTCCATCACGAAGTCGATGAGCGGCTCGATGACCTCGTTCCTGCGCCTCTCCGGCGCGTTGGCGCAGGCGGTGAGCACGTCCATGTGGTTGTACCCCTTGATGAGCTCCCGCTCGCCCGGGAGGGGGAAGAACATGAAGGTGCCGCTGGAAAGCACCCCCTGCTCGGCGATGAACTCGATCTTGGGAAGTTCTTCCACCCGGTCGCCATGCAGGAAGTTGATCCCGTAATCCCGCGAGAAGGGGAAGAGGGCGGCGGCGATGTCCGCGATGAGCCGCGTGGTGAAGTACCACTCGGTGAGGTTGAGGGGGCCCTTGAAGATGACCCGGGCCACGTCGTGGATGTCGCTGACCTCGTTCTCCGCGTAGGTGTAGGTCGTCTTGCCTCCCTTGTCCTGGAAGAGCGGGTCGGCCTCGTCACCCACCTCGTCGAAGTTCACCCAGCGGTAGAGGGGCCCCTTGCCCAGCTTCAGGGCGTTGGGGCCGGCGTCGTTGGCGATGAAGTAAGGGCCCTCGCCCAGCATGGATCCCACCAGGTCGCCGACCAGGGGTATGCCCGTTATCAGGTCCGACACCGGGAACTGCTTCTGCACCACCGTGCCCCCGGCGAGAAAGCCCATGCTGTTCTGGATCATCCCCAGGGGGACGAAGGAATCGTCGAAGACCACCCCCAGCATGGCCTCGTTGGTGAAGCGGAAGTCGGTGATCTTGGGCACGCCGTCCATGAAGGTCTGCAGGTCCCGGGAGTGCAGGAAGCGCAGGAGCATCTGCGCCGACCCGGAGTAGGGCACCTCGCGCATCACGCGGCACTCGGCATCGGGATCGTAATAGGCCATCATCCCCACCGCCTCCAGCAGCGCCATGGCCTCGGCGTCGATCAGGGGGAAGGGGAGGATGCGGTTGGAATGCGGGTCGCTGCGCAGCGAGTCCACCAGGGTCTTGTAGGTGCCCGCGCCGATGTCCTTGACCACCTTGTACAGGCTCTCCGGCAGCAGCCGCAGGATGGGATCCACGACCTCGCTTACCGGGGTGACGGTGGTGTCGAACCCGAAGAGCCCGGCGCAGTTGTTGAAGCCGGCGTCCTCCAGGGTGGCCGGGTCGCCGTCCAGGTCCCAGCCGGCGAACATGGAGGTCATGACGCCGCCCAGGGAGTGCCCGCCCACGAAGACCTTCTCCCTGCGCACCACGGGGTCGGGCACCATGGTCTCGATGACCTTGAAGACGTCCTCGGTGTCCAGCTTGAGCCCGAACTCGGAGAGGAAGGGGACGTCGGGGTCCTTGAGCCATCCCCGGAAGGTGCGCCCGTTGACCTCCTTGCCCAGGTAGTAGTAGTCGATGGCCCTGCGGGCGCCTTCTTCCACCGTCATCCTGCCCGCGTCGACCTCTCCCTCCAGGTAGTTGGCCACCGAGAGGTCCTCCAGGGTGTTGGGCCTGCGCTCCACCGCCCAGACCTCCAGGTTGAGGCTCCGCTGCGACTTGGCAATATATACCATCTGGCGGCCCAGGTACTCGAAGCCGTTGGCCCCCTCCAGGATGCCCGGCAGCATGACCAGCATGGCGTCGGTGTTCTCGGGGTCGACCCTGCTCGTATCGTCCGGGTGCAGCGTGGACCCGTCCGCCGGGCGGAAGCGCAGGAAGTGTATGTAGTCGCATTCCGGCGGCGGCGTGCCGTTGTCCCGCGGCGCGGGAGAGTACACCGTCTGCTCCTCCACCACCACCGCGGCGTCGACGTCCTCCTCCGTCCAGGCCCGCGCTGCGCCGGGGTGCGCGTCTTCCGGCACCGGGCCCCCTGGCCGGTAGCATCCCGCGCAGACGAGCAGCACGGCGAAGGACAGGGTGAAGAGAATCTTGAGCGCCCCTTTCATGTTTCCCCCTTTCGTGTCATTCCCCCAACCGGCACTTCGCAAGGAAGTTACTATAAAATAGCACTCGTGTCACATTTTTGCAAGCGCCGTTTGTCCTACCCGTCTCTTCCGGCTCACACCCGTCCCCACCCGTTCTTACCCGCTCTGTTTGGCATCATCCCCAAAAGGATATATTATTGAATAACAGGTCAATCGGGTTTGTAGAGAAGCATCTTCGAGGACCCAAGCCTCTTCGGCCTGGGTCCTCGTTGCTTCGGTACAGGAGAAAGGAGATTGCTCATGAAGGTCGGACCCTTCAAGACGGTGGTCCTCCACTACCAGCTCTTCGACGAGACGGGGGAACTCATCGATTCCTCGAGCGAGGGGCACCCCTTCAGTTTCGTCTTCGGGGAGGGAAGCATCATCCCGGGCCTGGAAAGGGAGCTGGAGGGCATGGAGCCCGGCGAGGAGAAGGAGATCGTGGTGCAGCCGGAGGACGGTTACGGACCGAGGAACCCCAACCTCATTCAGCAGGTCCCCAAGGGGGTCTTCGCCGGCGGCGCCGAGCTCGAGGTCGGGATGTCCTACACGGGCAGGACGGAAGCCGGCAACGTGGTCAACTTCACGGTGACGGGCATGGACGAACAGACGGTGGAGATCGACCTCAACCATCCCCTGGCGGGGAAGACCCTGCGCTTCAACGTCACCATCGAGGAAGTCCTGGACTGAAGCAGGGCGCCATGAGAGAAGGAACGGGACAGGAAAGGGACGAGGGACGCCGGACGAGAAAACAGGACCCGCCCGGCTCGGAATACAGGGGTGCGAGGGGCGGCCGCCAGAAGGATCCCCGCCTCGAGAGCCTCATCTCGGACTGGAAGAAGGGCGAGAAGGACCGCTGGCGTGGGCACGGCAAATCGGACGGCAAGAGGAAGCGCTGAGGCGCCCGGGTAGGAGAACATACCACCTGGCGGGTTCCTCGCAAGCGTGGGATCGGACCGGGATCCATCGCCGGCGGCGAAAAGCGCCGCGCCAAAGGCGAGCAAGCCTTGCACTTTCTACCCTGTTCAACTTCCCGGATGACCTCACTTCGCAGTGAAGATGAGGATCAACGGGCAAGCCTGGGCGAGGGGACGATGCGGGAGGGAAGCCGCGCCGGTGTGTGCGGGTATCCTCCCCTTCATCGACTGCCCCGCTTTCTGGAGAACGTGGTCCCGTGCGGGTTCCTGGCTCCCCACCCAGCAGGTGAAGCAAAACCGGGCGGGGGATGTCCCCCGGCCCGGTCTTCTGCTGGCACGCCCGGAGGGAGTCGAACCCCCAACCTACGGATCCGTAGTCCGTCGCTCTATCCAGTTGAGCTACGGGCGCACACAAGATATTTTAACACAACCCGCCGAGCGGGTTTCGTCGGCAACGGCAAGGGGATTCGGCGCCGCTCGCAGATCCTAACGCGTCCAGCATCACGCTTCATGCATTCTTCCTGCGCCGGTAGCGCGGCAGGGCAACGCCGCAATACATGCGGCCCCGGGCATGCTCCTCGATGCCCCGTGCCGTGGGGCCGCGGCCATGTCCTACAGGCCGAGCTCGCCGTCGCTCAACTGGTCAGCGGAGAAATCTTCGGCGTCCACCGAGTCCATGGTGGCGTCGAGGTCCTTCAGCAGGGCGTCGACGTCGCCCCGGTCTTCGATCCTGACCTCCTCTTTACTTCCGCCACTCCCGCCGCTACCGCCGCCGCCCTTGCCGCACGAGGCAAGAAGGGATGCGGCGCCGGCCAGGAGTACGCACGCTGCGAGTAATGCGAGCACACGTCGCATGACGTATCTTCCGCTCATCAGGCTCTCCCCCCGTTCTCTCCGTTTAATTCCTCGGACGTCTTTACCGTGAAGGGCGCTCATGCCTTGCACGTTGCGCGGGAATCCTCCGCTCCACCCCGGACATCCTCCCCGGCCGACGGGACCCCGCGAGCGATAGTGTCCACCCAGGCATGCAAGCCGCAGTGGGTGCCCGTGCCGCCACCGTCGATCAGGTCGCCTCGGGGAGCTGGCTCCTCAATTCCTGGATGTTCGCCCTTATGGTCTGCTGGTAGAAGAGCCTGATGTCCAGGGCGTCCTGGCGCACCGCCCTGAGCAGCTCCCGGGCTTCCCGTATAAGCGACATGAACTGCCCCCGTGCCTGCTCGGGCGTGAGCCCGGAGATCTCCTCCAGCTTTTCGATGAAGGCGGCGTAGTCGCGCGCGAATTCCTGGAACATCCCGTCCCAGGTGGCCAGGTCCTGCGAGAGCTTGGAGACGTCGTAACCCTTGGTGCCCAGCTCCTCGACCAGTTTCTGAACCTTTTCCTTGGCCTTGTTGTACGCCTCCTCATGCCTCTCATGATTGTTCTCGAAGCGGGTGATGATGAGCTCTATGCGCTTCCGGACCGTTTCCCAGCGCTGCTGCAGCCTCTGCTGCAGCGGACCTTCCTCCTGGCTGGTCTGCCCCTCCTGGGCCCACGCGGCGCCGGTCATGAACACAAGGACCAGGACCAGCGCGCCCGCGACCATGCATGCTCTCCTCATGCGCCGACACCTCCCCATCTTTTCCGCTCTTCGCGTGTCATGCCGCGAAACGTCCGTCTCTGACCATAAGCTTAGCGGCACGGTTTTAAGCAATTGTTAATTTTCCTTTAGGAAGAATTAACGGGCCGGGCCGGTTTTCCGCCTGGCCTGGCATCATCTTGTTTCCCTTCCACCCGGCACCAGGCATCTCCGTTTTTCCCGTTCATCCTGAACCACTCCTCCCGGCTCCCGCGCCAACCTGGCTCCCTCGTCAACCGCCGCCGGTCAAGCGAATCACCTCCCGCCTTTCCCGGAACCCGCTGTAGATGGCGCCCTGCGGGCACGCCCGCTTGCACTCCAGGCAGCGGATGCAGTCCGGCGAGTCCGGGTCCTCGAATATGTCGATGTCCACGGGGCATACCTCACGGCACACGCCGCATTCCGTGCACATCGTATCGTCCACGGTCACGCGGTAGAGGCTGAAGCGGTTGCAGAGGCCCAGCATGGCGCCCAGCGGGCAGACGGCCCGGCAGAAGGGCCGCTTGGAGACGGTGAACCAGAAAAGGAACCCGACGAGAATCGCTATCTTCAGCCAGAAGAACCATGCGCCCGGAGGCAGGGGATCAAGGGGAGGTACCAGCTTGAGGAACACGCCTCCCTCCAGGGCGCCCATGGGGCAGAGGCGCGAGAACCAGCTCCTCGCGGTGAGGAAGGGCACCAGCACGGCGAGGAGGCCGAGGAAAGCGTACCTGCCCCACCTAATCCTTCGGGGTAGGCGCAACTTGGGGACGGGGATCTTATAAAGCAGGTCCTGCAGGAAGCCGAAAGGGCAGATCCAACCGCAGGGCATCCTGCCCACCAGCGCGCCCACCAGTCCCACCGAGCCCAGCACGTAGAGCAGCGCACCCAGGCCCTCCGCGATAAACCCCTTCACCCGGGGAGAGAGCAGCGCGAAGGAGTGCTGCAGGCTTCCTATGGGGCACGAGAAGACGGTGAGGGGGCAGGCATAGCAGTTCAAGCCGGGTATGCAGACGCCCTTGAGGCCGCCGTCGTATACCACGCGAGAGGAGAAATAGGCGAAGTAGGGATTCAGCGCCAGAAGGGCTACGAACTGTGATATCATCCTCTTGCGCATCGCTCAGACCAGCCCGAGGCAGTCCAGGCAGACGATCACTGCATGGGAATAAACGGTACGCGGCCCTTCCCAGAGGAGGGAAAGGCCCACGGCCAGGACGAATATCCCCAGCGCCAGCAGTCCCTTCCTCGCCCTTCCGTCAAGGTTGCGCCACTTCTCCATCTCCCCGCCCCTCTCCCGCCTGATCGGTCCACCGGCTCCAGGTCGCGTAAGGTGGCCACCGGGATCCCCTCTGGAGGCAAAGCCGGGCACTCCGCCCCATCCCGCCGGCGGCGGAGAGGCGCCCCGCGGCCCGGCCAACCGATCCGCCGGCCGTCCCGGGATGCCCTATGCATAAACCTATGCATACAGGCGCCAGTAACGGTTGAACATGTCGAGCCAGCTCTTCACCACCCTCGCGTCCCTGCGTATCTCCCGGTACACCGCCCTCATCACGGGGGGCGCCAGGTGTCCCATGAGGCGTATTCCCCAACCCCTGTTCACCCTGCGTCGCATCTCAGCCTCGTCACCGCTCTTCGCCGCCTGCGCCAGGTCCCTGCGGTGCGGATCGCTTATGAGGGCGGTGATGAGGGGGTGTTCGCGCAATCTCCTGTCATAGCGGCTGAGGAAGGACGCGCTGGTGTCGCCCGCCCTCAGGGATTCGATGGCGGTCTGCGCGGCGATCTGGGCGGAGAACCACGCCGTGGGCACCCCGTCCGCTATGGCCGCTGCCTCCAGGCCCGCCGCGTCCCCCAGCAGCAGGATCCCCTCGCCGAAGGTGGGCATGTTCCTCTGGTCCGGGTAAAGCCCCGCATATATGGGACAGGTGTCCCATATGCGGGCCCTCAGCTTGACGCGCGGCTCGTAAAGGTCCCTCCAGCGATCCGTCTGGAAGAATTTCTCGTAGTACCGGTCGAGGAGCTTCACGTTGAGCACCTCCCCGTCGTCGGCCTTGAGGAACTGCCCGATGGTCATGTGGATGCTCTCCCGGTAAGGGAAGATGTACACCGCCGATCCCCGGCCGAGGGGGGCTATCATGCCCTCTTCCGGCATGGCCCAGAAATACTCCAGGTTGTAGCCGCAAACCCGGTCGATGTCCTCCTTGCCCATCTCGAAATCGTAGAGCAGGCAGAGCTCGATGACCTCGGGGCGATAGGGCTTGCGGATCCCCGCCCTGGTGGCCACGAGGTTCTGCACGCCCTCCGCGTCGATGAGTATCCTGCAGCGCAGCTCCTCCCCGCCATCGGTGATCACGCCCCTAACCGCGCCGCCTTCCTTGATGACGTCCACCGCCGCCGTCGAGGTCCTGAGCTCGGCGCCTGCCTCCACGGCCCTCTCCGCCAGCCAGGTGCAGAAAGGGCGGCAGTACACCGTGTACCCGATGGCGATGCGGGGCCCCAGGGGTGCGGGCACCCTGAACGAATTGTCCACCCTGTAGGTCTTCCCGTCCCTTATGAAGATGTTGCGTATCCCGGAAATGGGCCTCTCGATCGGTGGTTCACCGTTCCTGATCCACTCGGGCCCGAAGAGGAAGCCGTAGAAGGGGATGGTGCAGCTCGATATCACCTTCTGTCCCGGGGTGGAAGCCCTTTCCAGCAACAGCGTGGAAAGGCCCGCCTGCGCGCATTCCCTGGCGGCGACGGGTCCCCCGAAGCCCGCCCCCACCACGATCACGTCGTATTCCGCGCCGGCCATCATCTCACCCCCACTCGCTCCGGTAGCCGCTGCCCCGCGCGGGCCAGGAAAAATGGATGGCCCCCGCCTCGCAGATGAAGAGGCAGGCGGCGCACTCCATGCAGCGATCCAGGCTTGCGACCTCCGCCTTCTCGTTCCTCAACCTGAAGACGTCGCCGAGACATACCCTGACGCAGTCGCCGCACCCGGTGCACCTGGAAGCGTCCACGGAGATGAAGGGCTCGGGCACCGGTATCCAGGTGACCCCCGGGATCTCCTCGAAGGAATATGGATGTCCCATGCGCAGCTCCTTTCCGCCAAGCCGGCCGTCGGCCCGTGAAGCGCCGGGCACCCGCATCGACATCGTGTCCTTCCTGCCCGGCCTTTATTATCCACGTTATGTCCCCCGGGGTGTCAACACGCCGCGGCACGGGAGCCTTCTTCCTCTTAAACCGCCCCGCGCCATCGTAAGGCGAAAGCGACTGGTACCCACATAGTGCCGTGGGATGCCGGTTGAGCGGCGGCGACGAAGGTGGTAGATTTACATGAACGATTATGGTGTTGGGGGCGTTTACATCGCAAACGGCGCCGAACCTGGGGGCTTCCACCGAGAAACGGCCAGAAAGGGAGTGACGAGCATGCGCGTCGACGCTAAAAGCCACTACGACCACGTTACCGATTCCTGGAAGGAATTCATGGGGGACAACTTCCACTTCGGCTATTTCCCCACCGAGGACACGGAGCTGTCCCGGGCTACCGACATCATGATAGAGAAGATGGCCGGCCTTTGCGACATAAGCAGGGACACCAGGATACTGGACGTGGGATGCGGCATCGGCACTCCCGCCTTCTACCTGCACGAGAAGTACGGATGCCCCATAGAGGGCATCTCAACCAGTGAAAGGGGCATCAAGCTCGCGAATGAGGGCGCGGAGCAGAAGGGTTTCCAGGACGTGCGCTTCCGGGTGGCAGACGGCATGGACAACGGCTTCCCCGACCGGTCCTTCGACCTGGTGTGGATCATGGAGGCCGCGCACCTCATCCTGGACAAGAAGAAGCTCTTCCGGGAATGTCACCGCGTGCTGAAGGACGAGGGGACGCTGGTCATGTGCGACCTGGTACAGCACAAGCTGCTCTCGCTCCCCCGCGGCCTTGCCTTCTTCTTCACCCACATGAAGAAGTACTACCGGCTCCTGCGGGCTTTCGGCCCCGGGCAGTTGCCCACCATGGGCAATTACGCGGACGCCATGGTCCACGCCGGCTTCCGCGATATCAACATCCTGGACATAACGCCCCATGTCCTTCCCACCGCCAGGCGCTGGCGCGAGAACGCCGTCCGCGTGCGCGACGAAGGGGAAGGCGCCTTTCCCCGCGAGGACGTGGAAACCTTCATCGCGGGCTGCGAGATCCTGGACGAGTTCTTCCGCATGGGGCTCTTCGGCTACACCATCATCAGGGCGAAGAAATAGCCGCGACCTTCGTGGTCATTCACCCACCTCGAGCGGAGGCAGCGTCCTCCGAGGGTGGAAACAGCCACCCGCGGAAGAATGTCACGCCGCTTGCCAAAGAGGTCGATGTGCGGCGGTGCCGCGGGTCCAAGCCGTCCCTGCTTTCAGAACGGGCACCTGCGTGTTGCCCGGACCAACACGAGGTCCGCGTGCCGCCGTTTTGACCAGGAAAGGTCTCAAGGCCCGACCTCGAGGTGTTGACCTCAGCGGTGCAGCGGCCTATCCATGCGAGCGGCTGACGGCCGCCTTTTGCTATAACCTGGCCAGATACCTCTCAAAATCGGCTACCTGGTATCTGCTGCCGCGCCGGATCACCCTGAAACCCTCTTTTTCGAGGAGCTCCCTGTGGGCTTCGAGCCCTCCCGGGAACTTCCCGTTCAGGAACCCGTCCGCTTTCAGCGTGCGCCAGTAGGGCACCTCCGCGATGGCGGTTCTTTCACCCCTCGATTTCGCTTCTTCCGCGGCATTCGCGATGGACATGATGAATATCCCCGTGGTGAGGGAACAGCAGCCCTTGACCTTGTGATCCCGTGCGATGCGGCCGCAGATCTCGCGGATGGTCACCAGCTTCCCCCTGGGAACCCCCGCCATGTGGGGGATTATCTCGGAGGGGTTCACCAGGACGATGGGATCGCCGTCCCCGGCTCCCATCCTGCGCACGGCGTTATAGCAGGGAAGGCCTCTCTCGAGTTTCTGGATCTTTGGAAAGTCGTCCCTGTCCTCGATCTTCTGCGCCCACGTCTTCTTCGCCATTCCCTTCACCCCCCGCTGGAACGGGTGGCGCCCTTTCCGCCGCTTCCCCTTTTCGCCTGCGCTTCCGCATCCGGGGCAGGACACGAACCGCGCCGTGAAGCCCCTGCCCGCGGAAACGGGGCCGACGAATGGGCCGATCACCGCAGTGCCGTCGAGGGCGCGCTCTTAAACCCGGCCCCGGGTCGCTGCTCCCAACGTCATCGCGAGGAGGGGAGCGACGGAGCGATCCCGTCCGGGTTGAGCCGGTACCATCAACCCGGTCCTGTGGTTTCAGGCGATGTCCGAAGATCGACCCCTTGTGTCGGCCATCCACATGTCACCCGGACACGAACACGGCCTGATCCCCAGACCCGTTTGTGGCCCCGGGGAGTTGACCCCGGGGTGGCTATCGTGGCGGAAGGGGAGGGATTCGAACCCTCGAGGCGGGTTTCCCCACCCACACGATTTCCAGTCGTGCTCCTTAGGCCAGACTCGGACACCCTTCCGTAACAGGCGCCACTCGCGAGCGCAAGGATATTCGCGAGCGCAAAGATATTATAGAGGGGTCGTCCGCCGCTTACCACCAGGCTCATGTTCATGGACGGCATCTTCCCCGGCCGACCAGGTCAAGCCAGCGCAGGGCCCTTCCCCTAGCCCTCCTTCGCGCGCTCCCTGGCGATGATCTCCGCCGTCCTGCGCGCGGCCTGCCCCACCAGCTCCGAGCAGTGCTCGAGCATGCCCGACTCGAAGGCCTCCCGCAGCTGCTGGGGATCGTACATGTCGTAGGTGCGTCCCATGAGCTTCACCTGGATATCGTGGCAACGGCAGCTCCCGTAGCGCGCGACGAAATCCCCGTGCAGTTCCTTGCACAGGAGGTAGGACTTCATGGGCTTCATCATGTCCCGGTGGTCCTCTCGCCCCCGACCGAAGAGCAGCCCCAGCACCATGCAGCCTCCCGTCAGGGCGCCGCAGGTCCCGTCCGTGGTGAGTCCGATGCCGTCGGCCAGCCCGCTGGCCGCCCTGAACACGCCCTCCTCCTCCACGCCCAGGGCATCCAGCAGCCCTGCCACCACGGACTGCGCGCATCCCGTACACGTGCGCTCGTAATCCCTGGCCAGGCGGTAAGCCTCCTCCACCATGTCAGTTCCGCCGCCGTGCGCCATCTCCGCAACCTCCTTTCAAGGCGAGCCTCCTGGGCCATTTTAGACCCCCGACGACAACCGGTCACCTTCGCGCATCCCTTGAAGGCAACCGCCAGGCGACCTCCGGTATCCCTCGCGCCGCGGGACCTATGCTGCTCCCGTCGCCCATCCTGTTTGCCCCGCTCCGGGAAGGTCTCCCCTCCGCGGGGGCGCCTTCCGTGCGTCCCGCCCGCCAGGCCCCCGCGAAGTTGTTTCCCTCGCCGTGGTGATGATATAAAAAGGGTGTTCCGCGTAAGCGCCCTTCAACGTAAAGGATCTCGTCGGCGCGCCACGAAAGCAAGCAAGGGAAGGAAGGTCGGGCCTTGGCGGTAGTGGGCATAGACCTGGGGGGCACCAAGACCGCCGGTATCGTCTACCACGCCGGAGAGGTGGTGGAGAGGTACCGGGCGACCACGGACATCACCTCCTCCGAGACGGTCATGGCGGGCATCGTCGAGGCGTGTTCGCGCCTCCTGGAAGCGGCGAGCTCCCGGGGGTTGGAAGTATCATCCATAGGGCTGGGCATCGCCGGGTTCATAGACTTCGAGCGCGGGGTGGTCACCGACGCTCCCAACCACCCCCTGCACGACGCGCCGGTGCGGGACGTGCTCCAGGACGCCTTCCACCTCCCGACCATCGTGGATAACGACGCCAACGTGGCCGCCCTGGCGGAAGCCCGCCTGGGCGCGGGGAAAGGCTGTCGTTACCTCGTCCACCTCACCCTGGGGACGGGCATCGGCGGCGGCATCATCGTGGACGGAAAGGTATACAGGGGGGCGCAGGGCGCCGGTGCCGAGCTGGGCCACATGATCATCGACGAGAACGGCCCCATCTGCAACTGCGGGGCGCGCGGCTGCCTGGAGGCGCTGGTCTCCGGGGTGGCCATCTACAAGCGCGTGGAGGAGCTCTCCTGGACCAAGAAGCGCTCGCCCATGCTGGACGAGTTCCGCGCCGACCCGTTGGCCTTCCGGGCCGAGGCGGTGGAGAGGCACGCTTCCGACGGCGACGAGTTCGCCCTCTCCATCCTGCGCGCCGCCGGAAAGCACCTGGGGGTGGGGATAGCCTCCCTCATCAACATCTTTAACCCGGACGCCGTGACCCTGAGCGGGGGGCTGCTTGGATGTTTCCAATTTATGGAAGATGAGATGCGCATGACCGTTGACGGCATGGCCATCCCCATCAGCAGGAAACACGCTCGCATCCTCACCAGCACCCTGGGGGAGGACGGGGGGACGCTGGGCGCCGCCCTCCTCGCCTCCTCCGCCTGATGACTGCAAGCAGCGAACGGAGGTGCGTGAGAACCCCACCATGCTCATCCCCTCCGTGCGGGTGCTCGCAAGTCAGCCGTCATCCCGTTCCTGAGACCTGCGCTGATAAAGCCGCCGTTCTTCCGCCAATGCCGAGGATTGCCGACCCGTGGCGGATATCCGTCTTTCCGGCGAACAGGAAAACCTCGCCCTCAATGCCGTGTTTCCGGTATCCCGGCCCGTGACTCAAGCCAGCTCCTGCGACTCGTGCGCCATCCCCTCGCCCTTTCGGTTATACAAGACCTCCGCCAGCAAGCTCATCGGTATCACCAGTGCCACCGTGAGCCCCAGCCGCAGCAGGGTGAACTTCCAGCCCAGGAACTGCAGCTCCACGAGTTCCAAGGGAAGCTTTATGCAGGCCCAAGCGGAGAGAAAGACCATGACGACGGCCACCCTGGCCCCCTTCCCGAGAAGCATGGCCGCGAGGGGAAAGGCCACGTACAGGGGTCCCGTGGGAAGGGTGCCCAGGAGGATGGCCAGGAGCAGGCCGGTCAACCCCGACCCCTGGCCGAGGTACCTCACCACCGACTCGCGGCGGACCCATACGGCGAAGAGGCCCATCATGATCATCACCGCGGGAAGTATGAACACCATCTCCTGGAAATACTCCCAGGAGACGCGGAGGGCCCGCGATCCCTTGTCCCGGTAGGCGAGGGACAGCGCTGCGAAGGCCGCGACTGACAACACGAGGAAGAACAAGTCCCACTTGATCCGTTTGCGCAGGGGTGGCTTCGGGGCCGCCTCATCCTTGCGTTTCCCTTTACCCGACATCATGTTCATCATCTCCTTCCCCTCGGGGTCGCGTAGCTCAGTTCAGGATCAGGCCCATGAGGACGGCGATCACCAAGGCCGCCAGGAAACTCAATCCGTTGCGCAGCAGGGCGAACCGACGGTCCAGCTCCCTGATCTCCAGGGGAAGGAAAACGAACCCGATCATGGTCAGGGTGGTGATGAAGGCAGCCATGGACATAACCCCGGCCCCCATCTCCAGGAGGGACTTGGCCAGAGGAAAGGCGATGATGGCCGGGATGAAGAGCACCGCGCCCAAGAGGGCGGCGACGGCGAGGCCCAGCAAGCCCTTGTCGCCGCCGATGCTGGAGGCGATCCAGCGGGGCGGGATAAACCCCACGATGAGGCCGATCGCCGCGATGATGGCCAGGACGCTCGGACCCATGCGCTTCACGGCATTCCAGGCTATCAGGAGCGCCTGCTTCGTTTTCCCCCTGTCCTTCAGAAACGAGGCCAGCAGACACGCTGCCACCAGCGAGTCTATGGCTATTGCCGTCGGAGACATGGCCGTCACCCTCCCTTCCTTCTTCCCTTGCGCCCACCGCCAGCACTATCGCAGAGAGAGATGAAGCCGCTGAGCATGTCCACTCTCTCCCTGAGCGCGTCCAGCCAGGCTTCCAGGCGCTCCTCGCCCCGCGGCGTGATGGAATAGATGCGCCTGGCGGGGCCCTCCTCCCCCTCCTCCCACCGCGAGCGAAGCAGTTGCGACCTCTCCATCTCCCGCAGCGCGCGGTAAACGGCCGCCGCGTCCGGAGAAGGTCCGGGAAAGGGTATGCGGCCTATCTCCTCGCTGAGCCGGTACCCGTAGCTCTCCCGCCCCTTGATGAGATAGAGCAGGCGCGGTTCCACGAAACCCTTCCGGGGTCCCTCGCGCACGAACCGCTCGTGGTCGCGGAGATCTGCCCCGCCTTGCCGTCCCGCGACAGGGACATCCTTTTCCTTCATGGCTCTCTCCCGCATAAACCGAATGAACTTACTATATGTATATTAACATATATATGTAAATTGTAAATAGTTAAAAAGGTTGGCTGCCCCTTGCCGGACAGGATGCTGTTCTTGTGTGCGCCGGCCTTCCGACCGGCTTCAGGCATTGCCCGTGGAATATGCGCGGTCGAGGCGGCGGGAGGCGACTATATCCGCGCCAGTACCCAGGATATCTGCATGTATCAACTGGCCGTCCTCGACCGGCGCTTCCACCGTCACTCCCGCAAGTATCCTCACCGCTTCCTTTACCAGGGCCTTGGGGATAGGCCCCGTCGACACCACGGGGAGCAAGGGTAGGATGCCGTTACGCACCCTGACCGTGGTGGTCACCATGCGGCGCGGGTCGCGGAACTCCTCCTCCGCGTAACGCCTCCCTATCTCGCAGTCGTTCCCCCTTACCTCGAGGATCTCCCCGTCCTCCTCGACCAGCTCCAGGGAGCAGCTCAGGGGGCAGTTGATGCACGTAAACTTGTGCGTTTTCCTCATGCCACATCGTCTCCGGTCTCCTCGCCGGCACCGTTGCCGCCGGCCCCGGCTTCGGGCAGGACCTCTATCCTCACCTCTCCCATCTCCCGTACGGACTTGAGCTCCTCCGGACCTGCCTTCACCCTGACCATCTCCGGAGGGCGCACCATCTTCGCCCTGCGCCCCGCCAGGACCTCTCCCCCCGCCACCAGGCGCGAACGCACGGCTTTTTCCGGGTGCTGTACCCGGAAATAGAAGGAGACCTCGCGCTCGAAACCCCGCAGCAGCTGCGGGACCACGAACTTCACGTTGCGCCCGGGCTCCACCCGCAGGGGGGCCTCCCTCCTTCTCCTCCCCTTTGCGAGCACGTACTCCGCCGCCGCCCTGCCCGCAACCTCCGCGGTATGCGTCACGTAATCCACGAGGTCGAAGACGTTCATCACGTTGCCGCAGGCGAAGATACCCTCCACCGTGGTCTCCATGCGCTCGTCCACCAGCGGCCCGCCCGTGGCGGGATCAAGGACCACCCCCGCCTTCTTGGAGAGCTCGTTCTCGGGGATGAGGCCCACGGACAGCACAAGGGTGTCGCAGGGCACCAGCCGTTCCGTGCCCGGCAGGGGTTTCAGGTCATCGCCCACCCGCGAGACGGTGACCGCCTCCACCCTCTTCCTGCCGTGGATGAAGGTCACCGTGTGTGAAAGGTGCAGGGGGATGTCGTAATCGTGCAGGCATTGCACCACGTTGCGCGTGAGTCCCCCGGGGTGGTCCATGATCTCGTAGACCCCCTCCACCTCAGCCCCCTCCAGGGTGAAGCGACGCGCCATGATGAGGCCGATGTCCCCCGAGCCCAGGATGACCACTCGCCTTCCGGGCAGGAGCCCCTCGATGTTGATGTCCCGCTGCGCCGCCCCCGCGCAGATGACCCCCGCCGGTCGGTAGCCGGGGATGAGGATCTGGTGCCGCGTCCTCTCCCGGCAGCCCATGGCCAGGACCAGCGACCTGGGCCTTATCTCCATGATGCCCTCCCGGGCGTTGACGGCCGTGATGGTGCGGTCGGGTTTCAGGTCGAGCACCATGGTGTTCAGCTTCACCTCGATGTCCGTCTTCTCCACCCTGTCGATGAAGCGCTGCGCGTACTGCGGACCCGTGAGGGTTTCCTTGAAGATGATGGAACCGAAGCCGTCGTGGATGCACTGGGGCAGGATCCCTCCCAGCTCCACGTCGCGCTCGATGAGCAGGACGTCCTTGAGGCCGGCCTCGTGCGCTGCCAGCGCCGCCCCCAGCCCCGCGGGGCCCGCCCCTATGACCACGCAATCCGGTTTCCTGGCCTTCATCGTGCCTCAGCTCCGGTCTGCCTCGCCTCGGCCCCGCGCCAGGATATCCTTGGTCTCACCCATGAAAACCGCCGAACCCTCCCCGCTCTTGGTCACCTCTGTCACGGGTATGCCCAGCTCGCGCGCCAGGATGGCGGCCACGCGGTGGGTGCAGAACCCACCCTGGCAGCGCCCCATCCCCACGCGCGTGCGGCGCTTCACGGCATCCAGGTCACGGGCGGGGATGAGGGAATGGATGGCCCTCACCACCTCCGCCTCGCTCACGTACTCGCAGCGGCACACGATGTGACCCCAGCGCGGATCCTCCCTTATCAGGCGGTCGCGCTCGTCGTCGCTCAACTCTGCGAAACGCGGCACCGCCGGGCGCACGGGGTCGAAGTCCGGCCGCGGATTGCGCGGTATCCCCATTTCATGCAGGAAGCCCATGACCATCTCCACGATGGCCGGCGCCGAGGCCAGCCCTGGGGATTGGATCCCGGCCACGTTGATAAAACCGTGAACCCTGTCCGAGGCCTCTATGACGAAGTCCTCCTCCAGGGTGGGTGCGCGCACGCCGCTGAAGGCGGAGATCACCGCTTCCCTGGGAAATTCCGGCAGCAAGTAATGGAAACGCTCGAAGATCTCCTCGATCTCCTCCGCCGAGATGGAGGTGTCGTACTTGTCCTCCACCTCCACCGCCGTGGGCCCCAGCTGCAGGTTCCCCTCGATGGTGGGCATGGCGCCTCCGCCCTTGGAGTGCTCCTTCTTCATGCCCGGCATCCTGAAGAGCGCCACGCTGGAACGCACGTACTCGGAGGTCACCTCGCGGTCGAAGAGGAGCGTGGCCCCCTTGCGCGGATGGATCCTGAAGCCGCCGGCGCCGGCCATTTCGGCCACCTCGTCGGCGAAGACACCCGCCGCGTTGACCACCAGGCCGGTGGAGATCTCCCCGCGTCCGGTGACCACCCCCCTTACCCGGCCGTCCTCCACCCGTATCCCCGTCACCTCCGTATTCGTGAAAACCCTTGCACCGTTTATCACCGCGCTCTCCGCCAGGGCGATGGTCAGCTTGTAGGGACATACCAGGCCGTAATTGGGATCGAAGACCCCCGCAACCGCCTCGGGGGTCACGTTGGGCTCCCTCTGCAGGACCTCCGAGCGGGAGAGAACGCGTAACCCCTTGATACCGGCTTTCTCCCCATAGGCGACGATGCCCTCGGGTATCTTCCTCTCGAGGAGCTCCCGCAGCTCCTCATCGGACAGCTGCCTGGCCGCCTCCTCCGGCACCGAGCGCGGGGTGACCACTATGATCAGTCCCTGCCTCTTGAAGTCAACCCCCAGGCCCCTCACGAACTCGTCGTACAGGTAGTTGCCGCGCACGTTCAGCTTCTGCTTGAGGGTGCCGGCGTCCTCGCCGATTCCGGAATGGACCTCCGCGTTGTTGGCCTTGCTCGCCCCGCAGGCCACGTCGGATTCCTTCTCCAGGACCACCACGTCGGGGGTATAGCGGGTGATTTCCCGCGCGATGGCGCAGCCGGTGATCCCGCCTCCCACGATAACCACCTGTGCGGACGCGGGAAGTTCCATGCTCCCGCGCTTGCTTGCTGCCGTCCGCGCGCTTCTCCTCACTGCGGCTCCCTCACCTTGCGCCACCCGCACGAATGCCGGGTTTCGAGCATATAAAGGCAATGCCTTTTCAATTCTAACGGTAGCGCCCAGATCCCGCCACAACTTCATGGAAGCGGGCGTAGAGCTCGAGCATGTGCCGTCGCAGGCGGCTTTCTTCGGCGATGAAAAGCTCTCCCCGGTAAGCCGGCACCAACAACCAACCGACCGCCGACATCGTCAACAGGCCTGTGGTTTTTACGGGATCTTTTTTTGCGGCACGGCTTTCCATTTTGCAAAATCGCGCTGTCTCTCCGGAACCTCGTTTCCGGCGGTCGGAACCCGGAGCTTCCTCGCGGTTTTCGCTTACCGCCGCCGCTACATGCCCAAATCTCGTTACCACATCATCATGACGGCAACAGCCTCGGGTACCGCGCGCGGTTGACCCCCGACATGGCGCGATGCGCGGGAAAGCAATACTCTGACCTCGTGATGCCGGCGGCAACAGTACATCGCCTAACGCACGATCGCCACCCGGGTAGCAGAGCGGGACACGTCCATGAGGCGCGAAAACACCGGCTCTTAGCCCTTGATCGTGACCGGGCGGGACCCGTTTTCGCGGGGAAGGGAGTGTTGACTCGATGGAGTGGAGAAAGCTAACGCCTGAGGAAGAGAGGGTGATCGTCCACGGGGGGACGGAGCCGCCGTTCACCGGAGAATACGCCGACCATTTCGATCCCGGCACCTACGCTTGCCGCAGGTGCGGGGCGCCCCTCTACCGCTCCGGGGACAAGTTCCATTCCGGCTGCGGCTGGCCCTCCTTCGACGACGAGATCGAGGGGGCGGTGAGGAGGAGGCCCGACGCCGACGGGAGGCGGACGGAGATAGTATGCGCCTCCTGCGGCGCCCACCTGGGACACGTCTTTCACGGCGAGGGCTTCACTCCCAGGAACGTCCGACACTGCGTGAATTCCATCTCCCTCTCCTTCATCCCCGGGGATGACGGAGAGGGCGACCGGGGCGGGTTTCAGCCGTGAAAACCGGGGCCATAGCCTTCGGGGGCGGCTGCTTCTGGTGCACGGAGGCGGTCTTCCGGCGCGTTCCCGGGGTGGTCGACGTGACTCCCGGTTACGCAGGCGGCCACGTGCACGACCCCACCTACCGCGACGTATGCGAGGGGACCACCGGCCATGCCGAGGTGGTGCTGGTCGCCTACGACCCCGACCGGATCTCCCTGCGCGACCTGCTGGAGGTGTTCCTGTCCTGCCACGACCCCACCTCCCTCAACCGGCAGGGGGCCGACGTGGGTACCCAGTACCGCTCCATCGTGCTTTACACCACGGAGGAACAGGGGCAGGAGGTGAAAGAACTCCTTCGGGAAGCCGCCCCACGTCACCGAAAGCCTATCGTCACCGAGGTGAAAAAGCTCGAGCGTTTCTATCCCGCGGAGGATCATCACCACCGCTATTTCGAGAGGAACCCGTCGCAACCCTACTGCAGGCTGGTCATCGCTCCCAAGCTGGATAAGCTCCACGGGGAAACGCGTCAACCCACCGATACCGCGTGATCGTCGATCCTTCAGCGCGTCAGAGGGGCTTCTTTCGATGCCGGATGTCGTGCAACAAGGGATCCCACGCCCAAACCCCCTGCTTTCCCGACGAACGGGCCCTCCCATCCTGCCGTGACATGCCGGCAGCCTTACATGTTACCCTACCCGTGGGCACGGCCCATTGACATCCCCTCGCGAGGTTGAGAACCGGTCGCGCGGCAAGGCTCGCGGGCACCCGCGAGGGGAACCCGCTCATGCGCCTTGCTCCTCCCTGGAGAACAGCACCAGGCCTTCTTTGAGCGCGGAGGCCAGGAAGTGGTTGCCGTCTTCGAGCATCTTGCCTATCTCTTCGGAGGTATAAGGGAACACCTCCATGGCTACCGGGAAAGAGGAAGGCAGGTAGTCCTGTATACGATGGAGAAAGGGTTTATCCGATCCCGCGAGCACGAGAAGCAGGTCGATGTCGCTACCCGGCACGGCATCGCCTCTCACGAAGGAGCCGAAGAGTATCGCCTTTTCCAGTTCAGGGAATCTCCGGGCGAGGTACGCGATGTGTTCCTTCAGGGCGTTTTTCACGCCTTCACGATCCAGGTACGTGATCCTCACAGAAGCCGATGATCTTTCCCGCATTCTCAATCGCCCTTTCTGCCTCCGGTCTCGTGTAATAGTCGAGAGGCGCTCCCTGGGGATGAGAGTTCGGATAGCGAGGGGGAATATAATGCTTGTCCAGTTCCTTGCCTCTTTCTATTAACTCCTCGGATACCTTCATCTCGCCGGGAAGTTGCGACAGCAAAGCACTCACCGAATGCCCCCAGGCGTCCGCGCCCAGCTTCATGAACAGTGCCTTCACCGCCTTTTCCGCGGCCTGCTGCGAAGCGAAACACGCCCACTCGTATTCGCCGTCCCGCAACGCGTGACGCGCATGCTCCAGATCCCGCTCCGCCTGCCGCAACCAGTCCCGGTGTCTCGAAGGCACGGCCATCACCCCCTTCACCGTATGATAGCACGTCCAAGCCGGTAAGCGCGCTTGTCCTTGTGGCAACGTCGTCGCCCACCGGAAATCCCGCATGCCATACGCAACAAGTGGTGCATGACCCCGGGGTGTTGCCGCCAACAAACGAGAACCGACCCCCAGGGTATTGACGGTTGTCCACCTTACAATCTCCGTATGTTATACTCATCTGCGAGGAGGCGCTTCGAAGCCGACTCGGTGATGAAGCTCACCAGGCGCCGTGAAGTGGCTGATAGCTTCTACCGTGAACGCGGTGGAAGCTTTTTCCTTGTCGCGGGGACTTTTCCGTCTTCCGGGAAGGCCCCGGAAAGGACATGAAGATGGAGACCTTCAAGGAGATCACGCAGGAGATACTGGAAAGCATCGCCCTCCTCGCCCGCAGCGCCGGGGAGAGGGGATCGCAATCCATGGTGCTCCGGCTGGAGGACCTGGAGAGGAAGCTGCGCGCGGACCACTTCCACATAGTGGTAATGGGCCAGTTCAAGCGGGGGAAGACCACCTTCATCAACAGCCTGCTGGGAGAGGAGATCCTTCCCAGTTCAGTGATACCCCTCACCTCCGTCAACACCCTGCTGCGTTACGGCGAAGCGCCCATGGCGGAGATCCACTACCTCGACGGCAGGAGCGAGCGCATCCAGGTGCGGGACATCGCCTCCTTCGTCACGGAGAAGGAGAACCCTGAAAACCGCCTGGGCGTGAAGGCGGCCGAGGTGCTCGTTCCCTCCCCTTACCTCAGGGACGGCGTGTGTTTCGTGGATACCCCCGGCGTCGGGTCCACCTTCCTGCACAACGACCAGACGGCCTACTCTTACCTGGCACACGCCGACGCGGTCATCTTCATGATCTCGGCCGACCCTCCCGTCAGCCGTTCCGAGCTCGACTTCCTCCACGATATAAGGGCTTTCGTGGGCAAGGTCTTCTTCGTGCAGAACAAGATCGACTACCTCGACCCGGAGGAGAGGGAGGAGTCCCTGGCCTTCAACGCGTCCGTTATCTCGGAGGCCCTGGGAGGAAAGGGGGTCGAGATCTTCCCCCTCTCGGCCAAGACGGCCCTCAGGGCCGCCCTGGAGAACGACCCGTCTTCCCTGGAGAAGAGCGGGCTGCCCGCCTTCACGCGCCGACTCGAAGATTTCCTGCTGCGGGAGAAAGGCGCCGTCCTGCTGCAATCCGCCCTCCGTAACCTGCTCAAGCTGGTGAACGACGAGGTTTCCGGCCAGGAACTGGAGAAGAGCCTTCTCACCCGCCCTTGGGAGGACTTGGAATCCCGCCTGGCCGCCTTCGAGGGCGAGATGGCGCTCCTGCGCAGGGAGAGGGACGAGATGATGTACCTCGTCGACGGGGATTTCAAGGCCATGGTGCAGGACATGCTGGACCTCCACGTGGAGGAGTTCAAGAGGGAGGTCGCCCCCGCACTGCTGCAGCGCTACAACGACTTCTGCGCGCGGAACGCGCACCTGGACGGGTCCTCCTTCCAGAAAGCGCTGAAAGACTTCGTGCAGGACCTCATCCTCGATTCCTTCACGGAATGGAGGCTGGAAGAGGAGGAGGCCCTCTCCTCGCGGTTCAACGAGCTG
The DNA here is from genome assembly GCA_014360655.1 of Actinomycetota bacterium. Taxonomy (NCBI): domain Bacteria; kingdom Bacillati; phylum Actinomycetota; species Actinomycetota bacterium. The sequence continues at coordinate 45,636 of JACIXC010000003.1, forward strand.
AAGGACATCTACCGCGACAAGGCCAACGCCATCGCCCGCCGCGTCCTGGAAAAGGCCGGGGACATCTTCGAGATAGAACTGTCCGCCATGGAGGCGGACCTGGCCCTCGAGGAGGAAGGCGAGTTCTGGTTCAAGCTCGAGGACCGCCCCACGGACATCGAGATGTTTTTCGGCGCCATCACCAGGACCCTTCCCCGCAGGCTGTCCCACCATATCCTGGCCAGGCAGAACCGCGAAAGGCTCCTCGAGCTCTTTGACCGGCACTGCGGGCGCGTGAGGTACGACTTCTTCCTGCGCCTGCAGAAGAGCTTCAACGCGCTGCGCGTGCGCGTTTTCGACATGGTGGAGGAGACCATCGGCGCCGTGGAGGGCAGCATAGAGCGGGCCGTGGAAAAAAGGCGGCAGGGCGAGGAGGACATACGTCCTGAGCTGCAGGCCCTGGACCTTTACCTGGAAAGACTGCGCGAGGTCGACTTAAAACTGCAGAACCTCGCCGCGAGGATTCCCGGCGGTGTATCCTAGCGGCTTGCACCATGATCGCTCGTGCAAGCCCCGGAAGCGTGCCGGCTGGCCCGCGACGTGCCGTGACGGTGAAAAGCCTGCAACACCGCCCGGGGTTAACCGGCACCCGGGACCGCCCACGGCACCCGGGTACGTGGTGAGTTTGCGGCACGGCCCTGGCGGGACCGTTCCGCAAGGCGGTGCAGCGAACCATGCGGGCGGTGATATCATGGCGGCAACAAGGCGAGATCCGCCCGGGGGCGGGCGGGAAAGGGAGGGTGCGCCCGCGCGTGCTCCCTTGCCACGTTGCCCGCGGACGGAAATGCAGATCGATCGCAGCAAGGAGGCTACAGGAGATGAAAAACCTCGTCCTGGTGGGAGCGGGAGGGATGATAGGGGCGATCACGCGCTATCTCGTCGGGGGATGGATCTCCAACCTGACGTCGGGTCGTTTCCCCTACGCCACTCTCGCGATAAACGTCAGTGGCTCTTTCGCCCTCGGTTTCTTTCTCTCCCTTGCCCTGGAGAAAATGGCCTGGGGCCCTTCGCCGCGCCTTTTCCTAGCCGTGGGTTTTCTGGGCGCCTATACGACGTTTTCCACCTTCAGTTATGAGACGGTGATGCTCATGCAGGAGGGTTCCTGGTTGTTGGCGTCGCTCAACGCGGCCGGCAACCTCTTCGGGTGCCTGGCCGCCGCGATGATCGGTGTCGCGACGGCCAGGGCGGTCTTCGGCTAAAGGAACGCCCGCTAGCGATGATGGGAGGCTGGGCAATGAAAATCCAGGGTAAGGCGAAATCCCTGACCATCTACGTCGGGGAAAGCGACCACTACCACCACCGGCCGCTGTACCAGGTGCTGGTGGAGACGTTAAGGGAAAGGGGCCTCGCCGGGGCCACCGCTCTCCGCGGCATCGAGGGCTTCGGGAAGGCGAGCCGCATCCATACCGCCTCCATTCTCCGCCTCTCAGAGGACCTCCCCGTGGTCATCAACGTGGTGGACAGCGAGGAGAGGATCAGATCCGTTCTTCCCCTCATCGAGGAGATGGTGAGTGACGGCCTGGTCACCCTTGCCGACGTGGAAGTGATCATATACCGGGCTGACGGGCCTCAAGGGTAAGACCGCTTACCGGGCAGCGGATAGCTTGCGGTTGAACCTCGCCGACACAACGATTACATTTATCTGGGATGCGGCGGCGGGCTTGCTATGGACAGGCGAGCCGTCACCGTCGGCCTTACATGCATGCATTACTACGCGAGATCTCGCGCGGTCGCAGGATTCTATCAACGGCAGGTAGAAGTATGAACGACCGGCTTGTTGTTCCGCTCAAGGTCCTTGTCTTTCTATTCTTCCTCGCCGTCGCCCTCTTCTTCACCGTCATGACCGTATCCGGGTTCCGGCAGCCGCCGGTCACGGCGGAGGAAAACGGGGGAGGCAACGGTGATGCCGGCGGCGTGAACCAACGAGCATGGCTGGACGCCCTCAAGGAGCTGGATGGTTTCAGCGTGCGCCACCTCAGGCAGGTGTGGGAACTCGGCGTCCCCGGCAAGGTCTACCTGGCGGCGGACGACGGCACCCTCTACGCTTCCTCCTCTTCGGGCTCGCTTTACTGCATCGACGCGACAACGGGGTCGGTCAGGTGGAGTTACAACCTGGGGAGCTGGATCTCGACCCGCCCCCTGGTGAGCAAGGGAGTCGTGTACGTGGGGTCGGCGAACCGTTTCCTCTACGCCCTGGACGCGCAGACCGGGGCGCTGCTCTGGTTCTTCCAGGCGCAGGGGGAGATAATCTCCACGCCCGTGGAGAGCGAGGGCGTCGTCTTTTTCTTCGCCGATAACGACTCGGTGTTCGACCTCGTCAACCGCCTCTACGCCCTGGACGCGCGCGGCGGGACGCTGCTCTGGTCCTACGACACCAAGAGCTGGACCCCTTCGCCTCCCGCCGTGGGCGGCAACGCCGTCTTCATCGGCGGCTCCAAGTCGGAGGCCATGGCCCTGGAAAAATATACCGGGAAAGTCATCTGGTCACGCCAGCTGGACAGCGTGGTCTTCTCCTCCCCGTGCATCAACGGCACCGGCGTGCTCTTTTCCACGGCCAACGGTTGGCTTTATTCCCTGGACGAGGCGACGGGCGAGCCGCTCTGGCAGCGCAACATCTCCGCTTTCACCCCCACTTCACCCCTGGCAGTAGGCGACAGCCTGTACATCAATTCCTACCAGGACAAGCTCACCGCGCTCGCCCTGGAAGACGGCAACCTGCGGTGGACCCTGCCCGATGCCGGGATGCTGGTCGACGCCACGACCCCGCCGAAAGGGTCCCTTTTCGCCTTCTCCGCGAAAGGCGTCATATACTGGATCGAACCGTCGAGCGGAAAGCGACGGGGGGTTCTCCTCGCCCCCTTCCCTTTCGCGGGCGCACCCCTCATCCACGACGGCCGGGTCTTCGCCGTCTCCCCGGACGGCATGATCAGGGCTTACAAAACGGAGGACGGCGTGCCGTTCATCCCCGTTTCCACCCCGTGAGCGCGAGGAAGGCGATGAAATCCCGCGGGGGTCCCCAAAAGAAGGCGGAGAGATCCTGGCGGGAAACCATGTCCTCCGAGCTCGCCTACCTGGGGATGCTCAGCGCCACCCTCTTCCTCTACATCATGCTGGCCTTCATCTCCCTTGCGCCGAGCGGCGTGGTGGGGAAGATGTGCACCATCCATTTCTCGGTGCAGAACAACCAGTTTCTCAGGAAACTGCTGGAAAGCTTCGGGTTCTACGCCGCGAGCCCCATGAAGCTGAGGATCCTGCTCTACCTGATCATCGTCCTCACCTGGCTGTGTTACCTGTGGGCCATCCTCATCTTCTCCCGGCGCAGGGACAAGGGCCTTTTCTCCATCCTCTCCATCACGGTCGTCCTGAGCCTGTTGCTGCTCTTCACCCCGCCCCTCCTCAGCCGTGACCTGTTCTCCTACATCTACTACGGCAGGATCGCGGTGGTTTACCAGAACAACCCCTACCTGGTGACCCCCCAGAAGTTCCTCTCGGACCCCCTCTTCTCGTTCACCAGCCTCTTCTGGAAGAACACGCCTGCGGTATACGGCCCCTTCTTCACCCTGCTCTCCATGCTGCTGACCTGGCTGGCCGGGGAGAACATCACCTTGAACATCTACCTCTTCAAGTTCGTGCTCATCCTCTGCAACCTGGCCTGCGTCCTTCTCATCTGGCGCCTGCTGGGGCAGTACGCGCCGCGGCGGCAGCGCTTCGGCACCATGCTCTATGCGTGGAATCCCCTGGTCCTAATACATACCGCCGGGGGCGCGCACAACGACATCGTCATGGCCCTGCTTGCCCTGGCGGCCCTGGCCCTCGTGATGAAGGGGCGGAAGTATTCGGGGTTCGCCTTCCTCTCCCTCTCCTTCCTGGTCAAGTACGTGACGGTGATATTCATGCTCTCCTACGCCATCTACCTATACGTGAACCGCGAGAGCACGCGGGAGTGGATCAGGGACATGCTCGCCTTCGCGCTTATCTTCCTGGTGCTCTTTTTCGCTTTCTACCTTCCCTTCTGGAGCGGCATGAGCACCTTCTCGCCGCTCCTGAACAACCTGAAACTGAGGAACGTCACCCTGCCCGCCGGGTGGCTGTTCGCGGGGGTCATCTGGTTCCTGCACGCGGCCCTGCGCCTGCCATCCGGAGCGGCATCCACCGTGGGCAACGCCCTGTGTTCCCTGGTGCTTTCGGGAGGGTTCCTCATCTTTCTCGCCCGCCGCTCCCTGAAGTGCCGCCGCGTCTCCGACATGCCCGACACCTGGTTCCTGCTGGCCCTGGTGTTCCTCCTGACGCGGCCCTATTACCTCTCCTGGTACCTGCTCTGGGTCTTCCCCTTCCTCTGCCTGCGGAAATGGGACCGCCTGTCACAGGGGGTTCTCCTCGTGGGCACCCTGACCCTGGTCTTCGCGGACGTCATACCCTACGCCGCCGGCGGCTGAAGCGCCGCCGGCCATACCTCTTCCCCGAGGGCGCCGGCGGGCGACTTTTCCCGGCGTAAAACGCTCTCCGCGTCCTCTTTCTCGCGCCTGGTGCAGTATTCGAGGAAGGTGGGCTTGTCCACCCTGTACAGGAAGCGGCCGTTCTCCCTGATAACCGTCGTCGCGAGTTCCAGAAGCCCCCCGATGCCGCCTTCTTCTTCCCGCGCCCCGTCGAAGGAAAGGACGTCCACGAGATAATCCCCCTCGATGCCGCTCACCTTCTCGTATATCTCGGAAAGCGACGCCACCCTGTACACCCTTTTCATCGCGTAGGACAATTGCTGCGGCGGGTTATCCGGGATCTCGAATTCCGTCGAGAAAACGACGTCGTAATAGCCCGTGTTCTTGGCGACGAACATCTCCGTCGCATAGTCTCCCGGTTCCGGAAAGAACTCCCTGTGTCTCGGAAACTCCAACCCCGCGTATACCGCCACGACGACCAGCAGGGTGACGGCGGCCAAGATCTGCAGGGGCTGCGCGGGTGATTCTTCGCTCCACCGACCGCTTCTCCTGCCGCCCGTTTCCTTGCTTTTCCTTCCCCTCGCGCGGATAACCTTTTCCAGGTATAAAAGCAGCGCGCAGGGCAGGAGGACGAAGGGCACCACGGCCAGCGTCAGGGAGAATTTCAGCGCGGAGAAATCGTGAATCGTCGCATGGTTCCTGAACGCATAGACCTGGACAAAGAAAGGCAGGGTAAAGACGGCCGCCATGTACATGATCTTCCTGTTGCGCTCATCATCTCCCTTTTTCGAAAAATACCCGTAAAGGGAACGCATCAACAAGAGTACGCAAACGCCGCAGGAGAACCAGAGCAGGTATACCGCCGGGCGTCCATACCCTTCGGCCACGTGTCCATTCCAGAAGGTGCGGAAAAAACCGGCGGCGTACGAAGAGCCCTCGGTCGATATGCCGGAGCGGAAGAGAAACTTGCCCACTATATCGTAGTGGAAAAAGCTCAGTTGCAGCGCGAACACGGACATCGCCGCCGCCGCGGGCAACCAGAAGACCGCGGTCCGTGCAAGCAAGCCCTTTACCCTTTTGCCGTATTCCCCGCAAAATACCCTCTTGATGAAAACGGCAGCCGCGATGAAGAGGAAAAGCCAGTCGGTGAGGACACCGTAGAAGAAAACCAGGACCTGCAAGGCGTTGACGGAACGCCTTGCGCAACCTTTCAAGAACACCTTTTCCCCGGGCGAAGAATCCCTCAAGGCCTCGCAGAACAGGAAGAGCACGATGGGCAGTATGACCGCCTGGTCGGAAAAGAAGACGTTCTGGTGCCAGTAAAGGGGTGCGGGCATCAACAATTCCAGGGTGATGGGAATGAGGGCGAAGACGAAGGAGCACGGAACGCCGAATCCCGCGTCGAGAAGGACGACAAGAACTATAAGGCCGAGAAAAAGAGCTATGAGGAAATGGTTCAGCAGGTTGTAGGACATGACCAGTGATGGGCCGGGCTCCCTCCCGGCGAGTTTGGCGGCTATGTATATGGGGATGATGGTCCCGGGCGGGTAGGAGATATAGGCATCTCGGCTCTCCAGGGTGGGGAACTCGGCCGACGCGGGGTTCTCGAACATGGTGAACTTCAGCTTCAGGGCGCCTTCGCGCCACCAGTTCTTCGCGAACTTCACGGTGCTTCCGGTGAGCCACTGGTGATGTCCGGGGGAGAGCTTCCCGAACCAGGGACGCCTTGCCTCCAGGGTGTAGGAAAAGACGGTGAAGGTGAAGGTGAAGAGCAGGAAGACGGCCACGAGTATGCTTATCGCCCGCCTTCTCCGGACCAATCCTCTTCTCGCTCCGGCACCCGCCGTCGCGCGAGCGCCAGCAGAATCGCACACCCTCTTCCTACCTGCCTTTCTGCAATGATCGACTGACCCGACATGGGGCTATTACACGATGACATCAACCGAACATACTCATGCCCGGCACCGGACAGGGCTACGCGTTCCCGACAGCCCATCCCGCCTTAACATTACGACCGCTTCCCGGGATCTATCCCGCCTTTCCCCGGAGCCTTTCCATGTGAGTCTCCGCCCACTTGAGGCCGCCCCGCACGCGGCGCTCCACGATGCACAGGTCCTGCAGGGCGGGGGTATACGAGGGATCGGCGAACAGCGCTCCGTCCAGGAAATCCAGGGCCATGATGAACTCCCCGGCCTCAACAGCCGCCCGGGCCGCGTAATGATAGAGAGGCGCGTTCACCGGTTTTCCGAGCATACCGCGCCTGAGGTGGCTCAGCGCCCGACCGTAGATGTCCCCGTCCCGCAAGTGCGCCTCGTAGGATTCAACCAACCGCCTTTCCCAGGCCTCCACGAGTTGGCGCTTTATGTCCTCCGTGTCCTCGCCGCGCAGGGGAGGCAACCCGTCCCGGTAAAGCTGCGCCGTAAGACATTTCCGGGCTTCCGCCACCCGCCCCCCGTGCTTGCGGTCGATCCTCTCCACCACCGCCGGGAACTCATCCCAGCGGTAGGAACGCATGTTGCTCAGGTCGTTCCTGTGGCGGAACTCGGCGGTTATCCTCTCCACGTGAAGGAAATCGCAGGCGGAGGAGAGGCGGAGAAAGAATTCCCAGTCCTCGAGGACGGTAAGGCTCTCGTCGAAGCCCTCCGTGCCCTCCAGGAGTTTGCGGGAATGCATGAAGGTGACTCCATGAATGAAGTTGTTGGCGTGGAGGAGTTCACGCTGGAAATCGAAGTCGAAGAGGACTTTCTTGAGCGCGCGCACCCACTGTCGTCCCTTCCTCTCCATCACCGCGAGGTGGCTGTCCGTGTAGCCCGCCGGTGCCCCCTCTCCCTCCAGGGCATCGACAAGCACCTCGACGTGACAGGGGTAAAAGATGTCGTCATCATCCAGGTAACAGATGTAATCTCCGTGCGCCAGGGAGAGCCCCACGTTCCTCGCCCCCGCCAGGCCGCGGTTCTCCTCGTTGCGGTGGTGGGTTATCCTGGAGTCGCGGAAACCCTCGAGGACCCGGGCCACGTCTTCCCCCGCGTCGTTGACCACGATGACCTCCAGGTTTTCGTATGTCTGGTCGAGCACGCTCCGCACGGCCTCCCCGAGCATGTGAGGGCGGTCCTTGGTGGGGATGATCACGCTCACCAGCGGTTCCTTCTCCCGCGAGCGGAGGTAATGGAGGAATTCCGGGCGCGGCCGGGTGCGGTTCTTGCGGTACGAGATCTCGACCGGCGAACGGGGGTGGAGGCCGCACGCCTCCATGATCCCGGACGTAGCTTTCTCCCACGTGAGGCGGTCCCGCCAGTGGCGGTATGCCTCCTCCCCCAGCGCCTGCCTGCGGGGAGCGTCATCAAGGAGCGCGGCAAGCGCGCGGGCAAGGGGGCCGTCTTTCCCGGCACGGTGAGGGGGGGATCCCTCGCCGTTTTCCCGCGCGGCTTCTCCAGAGGGGATTTCACGGCAGGAAACGCCTCTTCCGCCGGGCTTGCCCAGGATCTTCCATAGGGGAGCGAGGAAATGCGGGCCCTGCGCCTTGCTCCCCTCTCCTGCACATATAGAGAGATCGCCAGAGGCGGACCACTCCACGCCTACGCCGCCGGGAGGAAGGTCCTCCGCTCCCGGCCCTGCGTAGAGGTAGGGCAGGCGGTGCGCCGCAGCTTCGGCCATCCTCACGTAGGCCCGCTCCAGGTCCTGGTAGACGAGGAGGAGGTCCGCGGCCTCCAGGGCCGCTTTCTCCACCGCCTCGTCGGCCCACGGCAGCACCAGCATGCGCCCTTCTTCCCCGCACAAGGAAACGAGCTCCTCGCGGTGCTTCCCGTCCATCCCCCACCCCAGGACCAGGAGAGCCCAGTCGCCGGGCACGGAAAGGATGGCGCGCACGGCATCCGCGAGCCGCTCGTACTCCTCCCGTTCGTAGAAGGAAAGGATGAGCGTCCTGGTCCAGGGGATCATGAGCCGCCGCCGCAGGTCACAGGCGGCGGGGACGTAATCCACGCCCGGGGGAAGCGGCAGGAAGGGCACCCCGCTCTCCCGGAGGAATTCCTTCGCGTAAGGCCGTCCACGCATGTAGAGCACCTTGCCCGCGCATGCCAGGGAGGTCTCGGCCTCCTTTTTCAGGACAGCGTTCCGGGAGAGTGCACGGTACTGTTTCCCGTCCAGGAAAGGGAGAAAGACGGCCTTCTGCGGGGAAAGACTGCCCGCGGCGCGCAGGGCCCATCCCCCGATCCTCCCGCAGACCAGGACGGCCCTGTAATCGGACAACGACATGAGTCTTGCGAGCTTCTCCTCATAGTCCGCGAGCTTAATGGCCCCCTCCACCTGCCCCCCCAGCTCGTGGAGGTAGGCTCCGTTCCAGTAATCGTATTCCCTGAAACGGAAGGGGACCGCCACCTCCACGAAGAACCCGCGCAGGGCCAACTCCTGCGAGAGCCGCGCCGGGAAGCGCGCCCCCTCCCCCTCCTCGGGGAAGAAGGCATCTGCTATGATGAGCACCTCGTCCACCCCCGCGAGGCGCGGCTGCTCCTCGCCCAGCACCTTCCTCGCCCACTCCAGGTCGTAGGGGTCGTAGGACTCGCGGTTCGCGAACCACACGGGAGCGGCGTTCTCACCATGGGACCTCGCCCTCGCCGTGATACTTGCCACGTGCCTGCGGTAGAGCATGTAGGCGCCGGTGAGTCTCTTGAAGGAGAAGCCGTGGCGCGCCGCCCTGAGCCAGAAGTACCAGTCGTCGTATACCGTTTTTCCGACCAGGTAGCCTCCCAGGATATGGAACATCTTCTTTCTGTACAACGACTGGTTGAGCACGAAATTCCAGTACTTCAGCATGTCGGGGTCGAATTCCGGCGGCATGAAGAAAGAGGTGTCGCCCTCGAAGTTCTGGTAGGGGAAGTAGACGACGTCCGTTTCGGGGTGCTCGTCGAGGTAGGTCGCGCCGATTTCCAGGAACCTCTCCGAGAGCATATCGTCGGAGTCGAAGTTCAGGTAGTAGTCTCCCCTGGCGATGTTGAACCCGGCGTTGCGCGAGGCGGGTATACCCTGGTGCGGCAGGTCCAGAAGGGAGATGCGCATCTCGCCCCGGTACCGTTCCATCATCTCCCTCGCTACCTGGGGGGTATCGTCCTCGCTGCCGTCGTTCACCAGTATGACCTCGAAGTCCCGGTAGGTCTGCCTCGCCAGGGATCCCAGGCTTTCGTGGAGATATTTGCCGTAGCCGGTGTACAGCAATATGGTGACCGACACGCGCGGCCTCTTATCTTCCTCGAAGTTCCTCGTGAGCTCCATGGCCGACTTTCCGAAATGCAGGGCGCCTCTCGGGGAAATCATACGGTATACAAACGGGGAAATAAAGCGTCGGACGTACTTGCAGTCATGGCATACCGGCTCGTTCACGCCCCAAACGATGCGCTTTCTCAAGAAGGATCTCCCGGAGTTCCAACGCCCTCCCGTGGCCGGGCGACAAGGCCAGCGCCTTCTCGACGTAGGCGGCCGCCATCTCGTCGTCTCCGGACAGGCGGCGCACGACAACGGCCAGGTCGATCAGGGTACCCGCTTCGGCCCCGCCCAGCTCGAGGCACCTTTCAAGAAGCGATTTGCAGGTCAGTATTTCCCCCGCCTCCGCGTAGGCCATGGAGAGGAGGCGGCACCGCTCGGCGGACGTGCCGCAATCCTCCAGCAACGCGTCCAGCTTTTCCAGGGAAGCAAGGATCTGTCCGCTTCCGGCGGCGTCGCCTATTTCTCCGCGTATCCCGGCGAGATCCGGGAACCGCGCCAGGAGCTCCCGCGCGTTCTCGCCCTCAAGCCCGGAAAAGCCCGCTTCGAGGAGCTCGTCCTTGAGCCTTTTCCGGGCTTCCGCTACGCGCCCCCCGTGCTTCGCGTCAACGGCCGCGTAACAACCGCGGAAGTCCCCTCGTTCCCGCAGGAAATCTCTTCCATCAGGCGCCTGCCCGTATTCCCCCGTCACGACCTCCGTCCATGAGAGGACCGCCGTATCCACCCAGCGCAGCACCCATTCCCAGTCGTAGAGGGCGGGCAGGCTTTCATCGAAAAGGCCGTGTTCGTCCACGAGGCCCCTCTCGTGCAGCAGCGCCTGCAGGGGGGCCATGCGATCGGAAAACGCCAGGGTGGCATCGAAGCGCGGCGGGTATTCGAGTCTTTTCGCCCCTCTCACAGGCGACACCCCGCGTGTCGACCCGTCCACGCGGTACGCCCTGGAGAAGACCGCCTGCGACGAAGAGCTGAGAGCCCTCTCGAGGAGGATCTCGCAGTGCGTGGGAAAGAGCCTCTGTCCCTCGAAAAGGTAAGCCAGGTACGCCCCGCGGGAAGACGCTATCCCCCGGTTCAGGCATGCGGCGTCGCCGGAGAGCGGGCCCTCGTCCACGCACGTCACGCGCGGGTCGGGGTAAGCGGCCAGGAAGTCCGAGATGCTTTCCCCCGAACCGTTGACCACGATCACCTCCAGATTCCCGTAGGTCTGCGCCAGGACGCTTTCCAGCGTCCCGGCGAGCCTCTCCGTATCCTGGCGGAAAACCACTATCACGCTGACCAGGGGGGCCTGCTTCACGGCGAAGGGGAAGTACTTTATGAATTCTGGGGCATCCTTGACGGGGTTCGCCGACATGAACACGTGCCCCGCGTCATCCCCGGGCTTGAGGTCAAAGAGCCTTACGTACCTTTCCCCCACCTTTTCCCAGTTATAATCGCGCAACCAGGCCGCGTAGCCCTCCTCGCCGAGCCTTTCCCGCAGGTCGCGATCCCCCGCGAGCAGGAAGGCCTCCCGCATGAAGGGAGAAAGGGTCAGGACGCGCCTGTAGAGCAGGTCCCTCGCGGCCTTGATGCGCCCGGAAAGCCTGCCCCCGGCGATCCCCTCGTCGATCCTGCGGAAGGCATCGACCAGGAAAGGGCGCAGGACGTTCTTGAAGTGTACCGCGTGCAGGATTCCCTTCGTCGCGTACGACTTGGCCAGGTGATACGGCTTCGCGGCCTTCCCCATGAAGCCGGCTTTCCCTTTTTCCGCACCGGACACATCTACCCCTTCGCTTCCGCTTTCCCGTTCCTCGGGTATACCCTCCCACGCGGCGATTCCCCCGGCCCCCGCGGCGCCTTCCTCCTTTTCCGCGCGCACCGGGTCTCCGCTCGCCCGGGAGCGGGTTTCCTCTTCCCCGAATTCCTCCTCGACGTGCTCTTCCAGGTAGCCGCCCTCTTTTTCCTCTTCTTTCCGTGCGAGGATGCGGGAGACACGCCGCAAACCCGCAAGCGGCCGTATCCTCCCTCCCGGAACATCCTGGAGCCCACTGCAGTTGTCCGAGGCCACCCAGGGCAAGCGGTGGCTCATGGCTTCGAGGACCACCAGGGGGAACGATTCGGCCACGGAAGGCAGGAGGAGCAGGTCCGCTTCCTCCATCGCCGCCGCCACCGTCTCGCGGGGAAGGGGTCCCAGGATCATGAACCTCTCGTCACCCTTTACGGCCTTCACCATCTCCCTGTAATACGCCTCGTCGTCCACCCTTCCTATCATGGCCAGCACCCAGTTGCCGGGCATCCGCGAGATGTGCTTGATCAGCCACAGCTGGTTCTTGATGTGGTAATAGGTGGCGACGTGGAGCAGGAGGACCTTGTCCTCGGGGATGGAAAACCTCTCCCTGAAGCAACCGTCCGGCGGCACGAAGCCGACCGCGTTGGGGATGACTTCCGGCCGCAGCCCCAGTTCCTCGGCGAGGCGATGATCGTAACCGTGCCCGGAAAGGCAGACCACCTTCTTCGCCCTGCGCAGCCGTTTCGCGAACTCCCTGAAAAGCAGGGCGTTTTCCTTCCGGCGCAGGAATTCGTAATTCTCCTTGTTGATTATGGGCATCATGGCGACGGGGAGCGAGAAATCGTTCACGCACCAGGTAACCCATATCCTCGGGTCACCGGCCATGACGATCATCCCGTAGTCCCCGCTCCCGGCGAGTCTCTCCAGCTCGGAATAATCCTTGGCCTTTCCATCGCAATACGAGCACACGTCGTAATCGAACTCGTAGATGTTGATGCCGCGGTAATACCGGAAGGAGCGCCCCGCGAGCATGCGCGTGGCCACGTCGAACCGCAGGCCTTTCCTGACGAAATAGGTGCCCAGCTCCGCGGCGAAGGTCTCCATCCCACCGATGGAGGGCGAAAAATAATCCACGATGAAGAGGGCGCCGTCATTCCTTCCCGCCTGCCCGCTTTTCCCGCCCAGGACCTTCTCCGCCCAGTCCAGGTCCCGTTCGCCGAAGAGGCCGGCGTTCTTCAGGGCCAGATGGGCATGCGTCTCGCGCTCCAGCCTCTTCTTTTTCCTGTCGTACGCAAGGTCCAGCATGCTTTCGCCGTGCCTCCTGTACAGGAGGAAGGTGTCACGGCAAGGCCTGAAGGAAAATCCTTCCGCGCACGCGCGCAACCAGAAGTCCCAGTCTTCGTACAGGCGGTATTCCGGGTCGTATCCGCCGAGGGCTTCGAAGACGCACCTCCTGTAGGCGGAGGAATATGGCAAATAATTCCAATAGAGGAGATTGCGGCGATCGAAATCAGGGGCCTCGTGCAGCCTCTCGACCTGGCCGAAGAACCTGATGCTCGGGTAGACGATATCCGCTGCACCGTCGTTTCGGAAGAATCTCAGCAGGGCCTCGAGGTAATTTTCCGGGAAGAGGTCGTCGGCATCAAGGCAGCAGAGCAATTCCCCCCGGGCTAATCCCATTCCGCTGTTGCGGGCGCGCGAGAGCCCGCCGTTCTCCTGGTCCACCAGGGTTATTCTCAGGAGGCCCTGGAAGTCCTCGAGGATGCCCATGGCGGCTTGCAGGGAATCGTCGGTGCTCCCGTCGTTCACGATGATGACCTCGAAATCCCGCATGGTCTGTGCGTGAAGGGAAGATACGCATTCCCCCAGGTACTTCCCGTAATTGTAGCAGGGGATTATCACCGAGAAGGTCACTTCACCCGTTTCCGCGTGGTTGCGATATATCCTTCTTACCATCACTTGCACCTTGATCGGCCACCTAAGTAAGCCGGAAAATAAGGCTCCTTGCAGTGTCCTCCTTTAATACGCGCCGGTATATTTTACATGGGAGGCAGGGAATCAGGTCAAGAAGAGCAGGTTAATAACGGCATCCAGAAACCCCGCAGGCGATCCGGCTTGCGCGAAGAACGCGTCCCGTTGCCGCAGCGGAACGGCGCGAACTTCCTTGACGTGTGGAGACAACCGGGTTATCTAATTGAATAAATGATCGGTGATCTCAACGTCGATGGTGGTGGTGCGCATGGAGGCACGTAAGCTGGCGCGGGGGGGATGCAAGCTGCAAATCAATCACGTGGGCTCCTACACCACCCTCATCGAGCAAGGCTTGGAGAGGGGCCTCACCCAACAAGATCGCTTCACGCGTGGGCGTCAACCCCGACCTTATATATGATGGCAGGAGCTGCTTCGTTTCCAACTCCAGCCACCAGCCGGCAGGACAGGGAACGGTTTTAGCATGCACGTTCTTGATGAGGAGGGAGGTAGCCATGCTCTGGGTCATCGAGGCCAAGGATGATTTCTCTTTCGGTTACCGGGCGGGGAGGGCCCGCGAGGTACTTTTCCGCGCGGCGCTCGCGCGGGCCGGGGCTTTCCTCAACAGCCGCGGCGCCGATCCTGCCGTGACCGCGCGCAGGGCCGAACGCCACCTCGCCCTGCTCGCCGAGCGATATCCTGCCCAGCGGGACCGTGTGCAGGGCCTCGCACGCGCCCTGGGCAAGGACGAGCGCGAGGTGACGGCGGCCGCGCTGGCCCTGGCCTCCCTGCCGGGGACGGGGTGCACCAACTTCGCCGCCGTCCCTCCCGCCACCTCCGACGGGAAGGTCTACGTCTCCTGGAACTTCGACCTCTCCCCCTTCATCCGCCTGCTCATCGGTCGCATGCCCCTCTACGTGCGCGACATCGCGGGCAGCAAGCCCTACCTCTGCCTGGGCATGCCGGTCCTCTTCGGCATCGGGGTGATGAACGGGGACGGGCTGTGCTCCTGCGTCAACTCCGTGGGGGCCATGGACGCCGGCGAGGGCCTCACCTTCTTCGAGCTCAACAACCTGGCCATGGAGACGCAGTCCACGGTGGACGGGGCGGTGGGCGTCTGGAGGGACAACCCGCGCGAGGTGGTGCCCGGCCTGGCCATGGCCATCATCATGAACTCCAACAACATCTTCGCGGACATGAAGGGCGACGCGGCGGTGATAGAGCACTCCCATAACCACATGGCGGTGGAGAAGGCCGCCGACCACGGCGGGGTGCTGGCCTCGGCCAACCACCACCAGTTCCTGGACCGGAGCCTTTCCGGCGGCGCCGATCCCTCCGTCGAGCCCCTTATAGCCGGGTCCTTCGCCCGCCTGGCGCGCATGTGGGAACTCCTGGAATTCTTCAAGGGGAACATCGACCGGCGCACCATCAGGATGATCACCACCGACCACGGCCTCAACTACTCCACCCTGGCCGAGTTCGGCATCGAGCCCGACCCGTACGGGGAGCGCGTTGACGACGCCACCATCTGCTGCCATCCCTGGAACTTCTTCCGCCACCTGCGCAGGATGGAACTGCTGGAGGCGCTGGTGGAGATGAACATCGCGCGCACCCTCAACTCCATACTCATGGACCCCGCCCGCTGCACCGTCTACATCACACCCGGCAACCCCTGCCGGAAGCAGTACGTGCCGGTATGGGTGGGAGACGCCCTGCGCATGGAATGGGCGGACCGCGCCCGGGAGGAGATCGACTACCGGCCCGACTGGCGGCCGCGCACGCGCACGCGCCGCATCGACGTCTTCCGCAGGCCCAACGCCACGGCTGCCAGCGACCGGCTGCGATCGCTCTGGTTGAGGTTCTTCGCGGCTGCGGACCGCCTCATGGCCTCCAGCGTGGTCAAATAACGCGGCAACGCCACGGGGCCGGTATAAAGGGCTTTAAAAGATAGAGGGGCGGCATCGGGGAACACCGCGTGGCCGGTATTAGAGGTTCCCTTTGGGAAGGAAACCGCATAAAAGGGGCCTTGCGGGGGAAGGCATGAGCGGCGCACCGACTAGTCTGCATGAACCTGTGCCCCGAGGGGACGAGGCGCGCGGCGTCCCGCGGAACGCGGGAAGGGAGGGGACGAGATGAAAGTGAACGGCGAGCCGTTATACAGGCAGATGGCGCGCATGCGCTTCTTCGAGGAGGCCCTGGCGGACCTCTGGGAGCGGGGCCTCATCTCGGGCGAGATGCACCTGGGCGTGGGAGAGGAGGCGGTGGTGGCAGGGGTGACGGCGCACCTGGAAGAGGGCGATGCCATGGCCCTGGACCACCGTTCCACCCCACCCCTGGTGGCCAGGGGCGTGGACCTGGTTTCCCTTTTCCTGGAGATGCTGGGAGACGCGCAGGGTCTCTGCGGGGGGTGGGGAGGCCACATGCACCTCTTCTCGCGGGAGCACCTGGCCTGCTCTTCGGGCATCGTGGGCTCCTCCGCCCCCCTGGGAGCGGGCTTCGCCCTAGCCGCCCAGCACCTCGGCCGGGGGAAGGTGGCGGTCTCCTTCTTCGGGGAGGGGGCCGCCAACCAGGGCATGCTTCTGGAAAGCCTCAACCTGGCCGCGGCCTGGAAGCTGCCCCAGGTCTTCGTGTGCAAGGACAACCGCTGGGCCATCACCACCCGCTCGCGCGCGGTGACGGGTGGAGACCTGGTGCGCAGGGCGCGCTCCTTCGGCATGCCGGCCTGCCGCGTTGACGGGACGTGCGTGGAGGCGGTGTGGGAGGCGGCGGGCAGGGCCGTGAGGAGGGCGCGTGCGGGCAGGGGGCCGAGCTTTCTCCTGGCCACCTGTCCCCGCCCGGAGGGCCATTTCCTGGGCGATCCCCTCCTCAGGGTCTACCGGGAACCGCTCAAGCAGACGCTGGAGATCGGCCCGCCGCTCTTGCGCTCTCTCTTCTCCAAACCCCTGCAGGCCTTCGCCCTGCGCCCTCTCTATTTGGGAATTATTGGCAAGACGCTGGCCGTGCTGGGGACGGAGAAATACCTCCTGTGCCGGGATCCCCTGTGCCGTGCCGCGCGGCTCGTCCCGGAGGATACACGCCGCAGGATAGAGGAGGAAGCGCGGGAAGAGGTGGCGCGGGCGGTGGCGGAAGCGATGGAAAGGAGGGAGCGCCATGCCTAGGATGACTTTCGCCCAGGCCATCGACTACGCGCTGGGGGAGGCCATGGCGCGGGACGAGCGGGTGGTCACCTTCGGGGAGGACGTGACCATGCTGCGGCGCGACCTACACGTGCGCTTCGGGCCGCGGCGGGTGCGCCAGGCCCCCATTAGCGAGGCCGCCTTCCTGGCCGCCGGCGTGGGCGCCGCCATGGCGGGGCTGCGCCCGGTGGTGGAGATCATGATGGTGGACTTCATCGCCGTGGCCTTCGACGCCCTGCTCAACGAGGCCACCAAGGTGAGGGCCTTCTCGGGGGGGAAATGGAGCGTCCCCCTGGTGGTGCGCGCGGCCTGCGGCGGGGGATACGGCGACGGCGGCCAGCACGAGCAGTGCCTGTGGGGGCTGCTCTCCGGCATGCCGGGCATCGCGGTGGTGGTCCCATCCAACCCGGCGGACGCCGCCGGCCTCATGCTCTCCGCCATCGAGCACGAGGACCCCGTGGTCTTCCTGGAGCACAAGCTGCTCTCCGACTACTGGCTCGACTACCTGGGGCGCGGCGGGCGGAAAACGGTGGATTTCGACGTGCCCCGGGAAGGGGCCGAGGGCGAGGTGGCGTCTCCGCCGGAGGCGGTACCCATCGGCAGGGCGCGCCTGGTCAGGGAGGGGCGGGACCTCTCCCTGGTCAGCCTGGGCGTGAGCCTGCACCGCTGCGTAGAGGCGGCTCGCTCGCTGGCGGAGCGGGGTATCAGCGCCGAGATCATCGACCTGAGGAGCGCCTGTCCCCTGGACGTGGAGGCCCTAGCCGCCACCGCCCGCAGAACGGGACGGGTGCTGGTGGTGGACGAGGATTACTTCGCCTATGGCCTTTCCGGGGAGGTGGCGGCGCTGCTGGCCGAGGCGGGGGTGAAGGCCGACTTCGCCCGCCTCTGCACGCGGGAGGTTGTCCCCTACGACCGCCGCCGGGAGGACGAAACCCTACCGGGCGTCCGCGGCATAGAGGAAGCCGCCCTGCGCCTCTGCGGATGATCCCCCTTGGAGGACGCGGCCCTGCCTTCCAGCAAGGCGGATCGTGCGGGAGGGCAGGCATGCACGCGCCTCGCCCTTTTCCTGCCCTTCACGTCGCCATCGACCGCGCAGGCCGATGACGTCCCGTAGCGGGCTCTGGCCGGGCCGGCTCAAACCGTTTCCACGTCCAGGATCACCCGCAACGGATTCGTTTCGTAATGCAGGTAATGCCTGAGCGGCCTGACGAGGTCCAGGACGAAGGTGGTCTCAAGGCTGCTGGGGCCTGTCGTGTGCGTGATGCGGGAAACCGGAAGGTGCCCGAGGAAGACATCGTCTCCCTCGTTCCGGAAACGGCTGTCGGTCACGCCAACGCCGGTGACGAAGACGAAGAGGCGCTTCCGGTCCGAAGAATAGTAGCTCTGGGAAAAGGGCAGGCGATCCGCGTTCGTCCCGTCCGTCCTGCGTATCTCGAAAACGAAACGGTAATAGCTGCCCCGGTCAGACCAGCTGATCCCGGAGATGACCAGGCTCTGGTAAGACTCGCCCCCCATGCTCTGGACATCGAAGCTGAAGGGCAACTCCTCCGTCCCCGAAGGCGCTTTCTCGCCGGTAGTCTCGGTCTCCCCGGCCTCCCCGGCCTCCCCGGCCTTCCCGCCGGCCGTCTCCCCGGCTGTCTCCCCGGCCGCCTCTCCGGCCTCGGCCCCGGTGACCTCCTCCGCCACCTCCTCCTCAGCCTTTTCCGCCGGTTGCGACTTGCCGCAACCACAGCCCGCCGGCATGGCGGCGACCAGGCTCAGGATGATAGCGCAGGCCAGGAAAGCCATGGCTCTTGATCTCGCTTTCACGGTCTCCCCTCCTTTCCGAACCGTTCCTTCTCGTCACGCTCTTCAAGCGACGGTGCATCAGCCGCGCGTACACCCTTTCGTGCATTCTTCGCCTGTACCCATCACCTCCAGCGACTCAGTCCATGCGCTCTCTCGCCGACGGCGGAAACCTCCCTCCCGTGGCCGTCGCCGCTGCCGCCCCACGGCGCAGCGCCTCGGTTTAACGCCGGGATCCGCAAACGCCTTACGGGCCGCGGCGTGCGCCATGGGTTTCCGGCAACGGGTGAACCGGGTTCGCGATTCCGGGCTCGTGATTACGGGTTCGTGATCCGGGCTCGTGATCCGGGCTCGTGATACCGGGTTGCCCGTCTCGAGGCGGTTCGAGGGATTATCCCATAATATTCCATGATTATCCAGGCCGGATCTTCCCGTCGAATCCCCGCATGGGATGGGAGCCCGCGTCCCGTGTCGCCGCAGCCGTCCGGCCCCCGCGTTCCGCTCCCCTAATCATGTATTTAACCGCCCTCGTTGACTTTTAAACCCTCCTTCGGCGCCAGTGGATACCCGCTCCCGTTCACGCTCAAACCCGCTCCGTTCACTGAAGGATATCCGCCCCCTTCCAGGCTCAAACCCGCTCCCTGCCCAGGATGAACGCGGCGCGCGTACTGCCGCGTAACGGGCCGTCGCTTCCCCTTTGTTCCCGTCCATTACCGTCATCCCCCCCGTCATGGAAGACTTTTCCTTATCGGGGGCGCACGATGTGGCTTTTCTCCTTTCAATGGGGATAATTAATAGGGGCGGAAGTGGAAGCGGAAAGGATGGTGTTCATGGAACGAAAGGGTGGAAGGGGAGCAGCGGATGCTGGACGTAAAAGGGGGCGGGGGTCCGTTTACCACCTCGCCTTGTACCGGGAAGCGACAGCCGGGGCGGAGTATGCCCTCCTCCCGGGGGATCCCGCCCGCGTCGAGGCCATCGCCGCCACCCCGCCGTTCGAAGACGCCCGCGAGCTGGCCTGCAAGCGCGAATTCCGCACCTGGCTCGGGTACGTCGGCGGCGTGCCCGTCCTGGTCACCTCCACCGGCATCGGCGGACCTTCCACCTCCATCGCCGTCGAGGAGCTGGCGCAGCTGGGCGTGAGGACCTTCCTGCGCGTGGGCACATGCGGCGCCATCCAGCCGCACGTGAAGGTAGGCGATGTTGTCATCACCACGGGCGCGGTGCGCCTGGAAGGTGCTTCCAGCCACTACGCCCCCGTCGAGTATCCGGCCGTCGCCCACCATAAGGTGGCGAACGCCCTGGTGCGGGCGGCGGCGGACCTGGGCGTCCCCCACCACGTGGGCATAACCTGCTCGTCGGACACCTTCTACCCCGGGCAGGAGCGCACGAACTCCTTCTCCGGCTACATACCCCGCCGCTTCCAGGGGATCACCGAGGAATGGCGCCGCCTGCACGTGCTCAACTACGAGATGGAGGCGGCGACCCTTCTCGTCATGTGCGGCGCCCTGGGCCTGCGGGGCGGCTGCGTGACCGGGGTGGCGGTCCGCCACGCGGCGGGAGGCCGCATCACCCCGCAGGCGCTGAAGAAGGCGGAGGGCAACGTGGTACGGGTGGCGGCGAGGGCGCTGGAGATCCTAGTGCGCGAGGACGTTCGAGATTCCCCGGGCCAGTAGATAGATCCCGAAGGCCAGGAGGAAAAGCGCCCCCACCGCCCTGCGATGTCTTGCCGGCCAGCCCCGGAGAGCTCCCAGCATCCGTTCGCTTTGGGAGGGACAGGCGAAGGGGACTAGCGAGGCGTCGGGCGGTTATGCGCGGAGAGCAGGAGGGCGCGCGCCTCGCGGGTGCGTTGGAGCGGATTCCCCGTTCGGCCGGGCGGACTCCCGGCGCGGACCCCAGCGATGAACCGATGCCACTTCCTATATGGATATATCCGGCAACGGGGCCGCCCGCTAGACGGCGGAGATGCCGCCGTCCACGCATATGGCCGCGCCCGTGATGTAGCTCGCGGCGTCCGAGGCCAGGAACACCGCCATGGGGGCTATCTCCTCCGGCTCCCCCACGCGGCGCATGGGGATGGAGACGGTTATCCTGTCCCTGCTCTTGGGATGCGCGAGCAACCCCGCCATCATCTCCGTGCGCACGTAACCCGGGCAGAGCGCGTTCACCCGCACGTTGAACCTGGCCAGCTCCACGGCCATGGTGCGGGTAAGGGCGATGATGGCACCCTTGCTGGCGGAATAGGCGCTGCACTTGAAGAGCGCCTTCAAGCCCGCGATGGAAGCCACGTTGATGATGCAGCCGCTCCCCTGTTCCTTCATGAGCGGGATGACCCTCTGGCAGCAGCGGTATATCCCCCTCACGTTCGTGTCCATGATGGCCGCGTAGTCCTCCTCCGAGACATCTTCCATGTACTCGTAACTGGGGCTGGTCCCCGCGTTGTTGACCATGACGTCCAGGCGGCCGAAGCGCTCCAGGGTAGCCTCCAGCATGGCGTCGATGTCCTCCGGCCTGGACATGTCCACGCGCAGCGGGAGGGCCTTTCCCCCCGCGGCCTCGATCTCCGCCGCCGTGGCGCGAAACTCCTCCTCCGTCCGCGAGAAAACGGTCACGTTCGCGCCGGCCTGGGCCATGGCCAGGGCGATGGCCTTGCCGATCCCCCTTCCGGCTCCGCTCACCGCCGCCGTCCTGCCTGAAAGATCCAGCGAGATCCCGCTCATCGCGCCCTCCTTCGCCTCCGCACGCCTGCCTCTACTGCCCGCCCGTTCCGGCTAGTCTCCCGAAACGTCGCACTCACGCCATTGCGAACACCATTGTAAACCCCCCGGCCCGTCGTGCGGCACGGGGCCGCCCGGGGCGCACGGCCTACAGCCAGTGGAATCTCTTCCTGACCAGCCTCCTGCCCTTCCATGACCATCTTCCGGAAACCGTGATCCACATGGAATAAAAGGACATCGCGACGGCGTTGCCGACCACGAACGGGTAAAGCGGCGCGAGGTAAAGGGGGTAACGGAAGCGGAGCACGGTGAGGTGCCAGAGGAAGAGGGCGAGCGCGGTATTGGCCGCCGCGAGCCACGCCAGGGACGGGGACAACACGCCGCTCAAGCCGAGAGCAAGGAGCACGGGAGGCACGACGAAGGCCATGAGCATCCACAGCCAAATGAAAAGGAAGGCGGCCGCATGGTATCCGAAAACGGCGAACAGGTTCTTTCCCAGCCCCCGGTAGATCTCGCGCCACCCGGGGTACATCCTGCAGCGCACATGACGCTGCCCGTCGAGGAAAAGCCAGCGCAACCCCGCCGCCTTGATGTTTTTCGCCAGCTCGAAATCGTCGAGCACCTCGTCCTTGACCGCCTCGTGGCCGCCCACCGCGAAATAGGCTTCCCTGCGGAAAAGCATGTACTGCCCGATGGCCACCGCGGGGGTCCTCCGCCGCCAGGCGACTCACGACATCCCACGTGCCGTCGGTCGATTCGTCATCCAGGACCAGGAGCTCGAAAGCCGGGTATTCCTGGGCGAGCAGGGAACGGATGCAAGCCTCCGCGTTCGATACCTCGTTCCTCATGGGCAACAGCACGGACACGAACGGCTTCCGCGCCGCTTCCCGGCAACGGTCGAGCCGCCTGAACATGAAGAGGTTGCTCGCGGCAAAGGCCGAGATGACCACCAAGAAGCAGGCCACGCCTATCTGCTGCTGCATCAGCTGGTTGCTCAAGCAGACCTCCTGAGCGCCTTGAGAACCCACGGTTTCAGGCGGACACCCCTCACGAGTTCGGCGTGGTGCCTGTACAGCACGATGAGCATGTTTCCGCACCACACCGCCAGGAACCGCCCGTCGTGGCCCGCTACCAGTAGATAGGCCAAAAGTCCCATCATCCCAAGAACGGCGCTCCAGGCGTCTTCGTCGAGCAGGAGGACAAAAAGGGCGAGCGACAAACCCAGCACGACCGGGCCGCGGTAGAGCGTGAGCCCGGTCCAAACGCCGAAGGTGGCGGCGATCGCCTTGCCGCCCCTGAAGCGCAGGAAAGGGGAGAACGCGTGCCCGGCGATGGGCGCAACGGCCACGGGAACGATGCCCCATCCATCGACACCGGAAAGATGATGCGCCAGCGCGACCGGCAGCGCACCCTTCAGGTAGTCCAGGACCCCCGCCAACAGCCCTACGGGCCAGCCGCCCGCCTTGCCCGCGTTTATCGCGCCGGGGTTGCCGTCGCCGTAATCCCGCACGTCCACGCGCAGCAGCCACTTGCCGACCAGAAGCGAAAACGGCACCGCTCCCAGAAGGAACCCGGCGACGGTATAGAGGGCGGCTTCCATCTCGCTACCCTGGGAGACTTTCGGGGCAAGACGCATGGGCCGGGCTCCCGGCCCTCTCCGCCGTCAAACCCGCACTTTTGTGGTCCCTTTGCGATGACTGCCAATCGTTGCCATATCCGAGCCATGTTGCCCAAGGCTCTTCCCGCCTTGATCTCGCCTATACTATTTTCCCACGAAGGACGCCTCCCGTAACGCCCCCTCGTACGGCTCACGTGCCGGGCAGAGGGGCCGGGGACAGCGGTCATGCTTGCTTTACCCGACGATCCCCTCGCCCCGCGAGCCGGAAAACCGCCGACGGTACCGGCACATGCACTTTCAGTTTAAACTAATATGGGGATAAAATATGGGGATAAAGCGCGGTTTTATGTGGGTTGCGCCCGGTTCGGGGCCGCGTCCGGATGCGCATGCTTGCTCCGCGCGAAAAGGGCGGGCCGATGCCGCCGGAGTCCCGGGCCCGCAGCCTGCCTGGAAGCCGAACTTCGCAAACTTGGGAAGGGAGAAGTCCATGACCGGGGCCGATGCGCAGGTAAGGGCATTCCTGGAAGAGGTTGGAAGGAAGCGGGGGATGCCCTCCTTCTTCGACCGCTTCGAGCAGGATCGGGTTGCTTCGGGCAAGGTGAAGCTCCACCTCGACGTGATCGAGGTCGACCGCCGGCGGCCGACCCTCGTCTTCATGCCCGGCACCAACGCCTACGCCGTGCTCTACGGGGAATTCCTCACCGCCCTGGCCGACCACGGATACAACATCGTGGGATTCGACCCGCGCGGACACGGCAGGAGCGAGGGCGCCAGGGGAAGTTACACCGTGCCCGAGTTGATGTCCGACATGCGCGCGGCCATTAGATACGCCAGGGCGCGCTTTGGGGAACCCGTCGTGGCGGCGGGCTCCAGCCAGGGCGGCATCATCGCTTTTTGCCTGGCCGCCGAGGGGTATCCCCTGGCGGGCGTCGTCTGCCACAACGTCGCCGACCTGGGTGACCCGGCGAGCTTCAAGCTCACCCGCAACCCCCTGCTCAGCCGGGCGATGAAACCGGCGGTTTCCTTCCTGGCGCGCCTTTTCCCCGAATGGAAGGTCCCCATGACTTCCTACATAGACCTCAAAGCCGAGCCCGTAAGGGACCTGGGCAACTCGCGGGACCTGCTCTACGAGGGGGCACTCCTCGTTCCCTTCATCCGCCTCAAGGGTATGGCCTCGCTGGGAAGCGAGCCGCTCCCCTGCCCGGTGGAGGAGATCTCCACGCCGGTCATGATCGTGCACGGAGAGAAGGACGTCATCTTCCCGAGGGAATACATCGAGTACATCTACGCGCGCCTGACCTGCAGGAAACGCCTCCAGGTCTACGAGGGGTTTCACCATTACATACTCTTCGATCACGTGGACGTGGTGGTCCCGGATATCCTGGCGTGGCTGGAGGAGATATGCGGCTGATCCGCGTGCCGCCGATACCTTTTCCTGAGGGGCTTAAGGGGAAAACCGGAGTAAGCGGGGACACCGAGACGTAAGGGGGGAGCCATGGAAAGCCTGCATGGAAAGAACTGCCTGATCACCGGCGCCGCCAGCGGCATCGGCCGCGCCCTGGCGCAGGGCCTGGCCCGCGAGGGGATGAACCTCTTCCTTGCCGATATCGACACGGACGGGCTGTCCGAGGTCAAGGAGGAGCTGGAGAGGGGCGGGGCCACCGTCCACACCGCGCGCTGCGACGTCTCCAGGTACGAGGATTTCTTGAAGCTGGCGGAAGAGTCGCGCTCCCGCCTGGGGGATGTCGACCTGCTCATCAACAACGCGGGCGTCGCCTCCGCTGGCCTCATCGACGAGCTGGGCCGGGATGAATGGGAGTACGCGCTGAAGGTGAACACGTGGAGCATCATCCACTCCATCCGGGCCTTCCTCCCCCGCATGATCGAGAGGGGCACGGGGCATATCGTCAACGTGGCATCCGGGGCGGGCATCGTCGGCATCCCCTACCACGCGCCCTACATAGCCTCGAAGTTCGCCGTGGTTGGGATCAGCGAGGCGCTTTACAGCGAGTTGAAGCACGCGTGCGGGGGCATCGACGTCTCGGTCATATGCCCCACCTTTCTCAAGACCAACATCATAAAGAGGACCCCCATCGCCGTGCCCCGCCGGCTGCTCGAGGAGGCGGGCGGCGAGGACGTCGCGGCGAGGATGGAGGAGTTCAAGGCCATCTTCTGGGAGAAGTACACGCGCGGGGCACCTCCCGTCGCAAAGGTGGCGGAAAAGTACATCAGGGGCATCAAGAAGAAGAGGTTCTACATATTCGACACCCCGCGGCTCCGCGTCGCCATGGTACTCAAGGGCGCCTGCGAGCCGCTCTACAAGGCGGTCCTCAGGTCGGAGGGCAGGAAGGATCTGCGCATGATCGAGGAGACCCTGAAGGAGATGGGGATCGGGGTCGCCTGAAGCGGAAGGTCCGGTAGGCCATAGGCATGATCCAGGCCCCGCGCCCTGTGCCCTCCATGCCCTGGCCCTCTTTCTCCTTTGCCCCCGTGCCCCGTGCCCCGGTCGTGCACAACGCGAGCCCTGACCATGTGCCTCCCGGGTTCCTCAGGCACGACGCGAGCCCTGACCGTGCTTCCCGGATGTGTTAAGCTGTTGCTTGTCATGTACGAATCGAAAGTGGGGGGTATCGCCTTCGCCGCGGGACGCTGGCCCCTGGAAGCGGACCTTCCCACCGTGGTCTTCATACACGGGTCCGGCGGGTCGCGCGTGCTGTGGCATGCCCAGACGGAAGCGCTCGCGGCGGAGATGAACACCGTCGCCCTGGACCTTCCCGGTCACGGCGGCAGCGACGGCCCCGGCATGGAGAGCGTCGCGGACTACGCTGCGGCCGTGGGCGAGTTCATATCCAACCTGCGGGCTCCGCGGCCCGTCCCCTGCGGCCTCAGCCTGGGGGGCGCCGTCGTGCTGCAGCTTCTCCTGGATTATCCTGGAAAGTACGGGGCGGGCATCGTGGTGAACTCCGGGGCCAGGCTCAGGGTCATGCCCATGATCTTCGAGGCCATCGAGAAGGACTACCAGGCCTACCTGGACGCGGCGCCCGCCTTCAGCATCTCCGAGAAGACCGACCCCTCGAGGATCCAACCCCTCGCGGACGCCATGGCCGCGTGCCCTCCCGCGGTCACCCTGGGCGATTTCCGGGCCTGCGACGCCTTCGACGTCATGGAGCGGTTGGAGGAGATAAAGGCCCCCGTCCTGGTCCTGACCGCCTCCGACGACAAGCTCACCCCGGCGAAATACGGCGCTTTCCTGTCCGAGCGCATCGGGAACTCCCGCCTGGTCAACATCGAGGACGCCGGCCACCTCTCCCCCCTGGAAAAGCCCGAGGAAGTGACGCGGGCCATCCGGGAGTTCGTGCTCTAACTCGTCGGTGTCGGTGCAAGAATGTGCATGCCGCGGCGGAATAAAATGTATATAGCAGTCCAAGCCAATGGGATAAAGGCAAAGTGCGACCATTGTGAAAAGAGCGGCATTCTGCAAATAGCGATGAAATAATCCGCGCCGTTACGGGTCTGGCGTTTTCCGTTTCCCGCAATGACAAGGAATACGAGCTTGAACTTAGGCTGCGAGTCCTCTGCTCTTTGAGCGGAGTAGGTGTCCCGGTGGCCTCCGCCTTTCTTGTCCTTGTCTTCCCGGACAAATACTGCGTCATAGATCTCCGCGGTTGGAGGCAGATTTTCGGAGGGGAGAAAAGAATCCTTTCGATATCAGATCATAAAGAATACCGGAAAAGGCCGGGCAGATCTCCAAGGGGCTGAACCGGCCTGTTCGGGAGGTTGATCTTGCGATATGGGAATACGATAGAAGGAAAGCAAGGTAGGATGGGGTCTTTGTTTTCGGCTTCGCTGTTTGACCATTCCATGCGTGTGTGAACGGAGGTGTAAACCATTAGTGCGGAAGAACGAAGATGTGAACCCAAATCGCAAATATATGTGTTTTTGGCGGAGGGGGCGGGACGCGGGCCCGCCGGACGCGCGCCCGCATCCCCCGGACAGGAACGGCCGACCCCGCTCCTTGCGGGCAACGCGGCCCCTCATTCAAGCGCCCTGCCCATCTCAACCACGTTATGCCTCATGAGCTTTTCGTAGGTGTTCTTCGCGGGATCATCCGGGTTTCCCAGGGGGTCCAGTATGGCCACCCTTACCCCTCCTCCCGATGCGTTAGCCACCGCCTCGGCCACCCGCGGGTTGAACTGGGGCTCCGCGAATATCACCGTCACCCCTGCCGCCCGGATCTTCTCGACCAGCTCCGCGATATCGGCGGCGCTGGGCTCCTTTCCGGGCAGCTCTTCCAACACTCCCACCATCTCGAGGCCGTAGCGGGCGGCGAAATAGGCCCAGGCCGGGTGGAAAGCCACGAATCTCTTACGGGTAAAGGAGGCGACCCTTTCCTTTATCCAGGCATCGAGCTCGCCCAATTCCTCGATGAAGGCAGACGCGTTGTCCCTGTAATCCTGCGCGTGTTCCGGGTCGGCCTCCACCAGGGCGTCGCGGATGGCCTGCACCTGGTAGACGGCCAGTGCGGGGTCAAGCCAGACATGGGGATCGTATACGCCGTGGCGATGCTCCTCCCCTTCGCGACCTTCGCCCTCGTGCCCGCCTCCCTCGCCCTCGGGCCCGTGTTCCTCCTCGCCCGCCGCTATCAGCTCGCCGGTGGGAATGGCGCCGGCCGTCTCCACCCTCACCAGCCCGCTGTTGCCCACCTTGCCCAGTATGTCCGTAGCCCAGGTCTCCAGCTCCAGCCCGTTCAAGACCAGCAGCCTTGCCTCGGAGAGGAACCTCATCTGCCTGGAGGTGGGTTCGTAGGTATGGGGGCTTGCGCCCGCGGGCACCATCAGCTCGACCTCGACCCGCTCGCCTCCCACCCGCGCAACGAAATCGGCCAGTGGGGCTATGGAGGCGGCCACCTTCACGCGGCCGCCGGAATCCGCGCCCCGCGTCCCCCCACATCCCCAAGACAGCGCGGCGATCAGCAAGGCCGGCAATATCGCCGCCGCCCACGCGAACCGCGGCAGCATGGCCTTCCTGATGATATCCTTCATTTGATCCCTCCTCTCGGACACATCTCGATCCGGGATCGCTTGTTCCCATTATCTTGGTGAGCGGCGGCCCGCTTTGTCAAAGAACAGCCTGCAGGGGTTTTGCATGACCTCACGGGCACCGCCAAACAAGCGGCCCCCAAGGGCATGGCCAGCGCAACCGGGAGCGTGCACGTCCATAATATACCCCGGTTCCCTCGCTCTCTTCATGCTCCAGCCGGCCTCACATCCCGCGATACCTGTTTATATACTCAGGCACCCGCCTCACCGCTTCCCCTGCCTGTCCATCCTGCCGCCCCTTGATCCCGCTTTCCTCCCCGGGGCGGCGCGGAATGATCCCGCCAAGCCCTCCGTCATGCGTCGGCCAGGACCTGGACATCTCCGAAGGCAAAGCGCGATTTCCTCGAGTGGGCCTTTTCCATCAGGGCGAACCAGACACGCGGGAGAGCCGGGCAAGGATGTACGACGCCATGGACTGGCTGGAGCTGGGCCGGCATCTCCTCGGCAGGGAGATGTCCGACCTCTCCGGGGGCGAGAGGCAGAGGCTGGCCCTTGCCTTGCCCGTGACGGGAAAAGGTGCCGGTACCGCCTGGCCCCGGGAGCCACGCGATTCGAAGCCCTCTCGGACTACCTCCGCAGGGGGATGACCATGGCCCTCAAACCCGCGCCGGCCGATATGGCCACCATGGGACTGGTGTTCCTGCCGGGGATGATGACAGGCCAGATCTTGAGCGGGGAACCTCCACTCCTCGCGGTGCGTTACCAGATCGCCATCGTCATCGCCGTCTTCGTTTGTGTCTCGCTTACCGCGGCCCTCACGCTGCTCGTGGCCTTGGGCGCAAGCTTCGACGCCCATGGGAACCTGAGAAAGAGCGCGTTCCGCGCCAGGCGCCGGGGATCCCGGTAACGCCTTGGCCCGACTTTCCCGCGGTCGGGACCTCGCCGGCGGCAACGCCCCGACGACCGGCAGCGGCGCGGCCCGCGCGACATCATGAGGGACGGGGCGCCGTCTGCGGACGGCGCCGAACGCCGCCAATACGGTGGTTGAGGTCACCCTCTACGACGGGAACGGCGAGCACCCGGGATCGTGCAATGCTGCCGGGACCCAGGGCAAGCAGTGATATTTTCTGCTTTGCCGTCTACGATCTTTAAACCGCAGGACACGAACGTTTTGGATCAAACCTCCATGGCGCGCCCGCGCAACCCTCCACCGCTCGTCCTCATCAAGGCGCAAAACCGACGGAGGAGTGGGCCCAGTCCCTCGCGGCCCCGTACATGGCGCGCTCGCACACCACCTCCCCCGTGGCGCTGACCCGGGTGGAGACGTGCCAGTCGGTGACGAAGTCGTTGAGGCGCAGCGAGCAGCGCGAGAGGCCGGGGAGGGGGAAGCCGTGCGGCCCGGCCCGCTCTCCCTGCGAGGTCATGAAGTCGAAGTCCACCCTGACCTCCTCGGGGTTGGGGTTCAGCACCAGCACCCAGGTCTCGAAGTCGCCCTGCGTGCACCCCTCGGCGAGGTACCAGGTGGCGGCGGGGGAGGTGACGCCGACGGAGGAGTGGGCCCAGTCCCTCGCGGCCCCGTACATGGCGCGCTCGCACACCACCTCCCCCGTGGCGCTGACCCGGGTGGAGACGTGCCAGTCGGTGACGAAGTCGTTGAGGCGCAGCGAGCAGCGCGAGAGGCCGGGGAGGGGGAAGCCGTGCGGCCCGGCCCGCTCTCCCTGCGAGGTCATGAAGTCGAAGTCCACCCTGACCTCCTCGGGGTTGGGGTTCAGCACCAGCACCCAGGTCTCGAAGTCGCCCTGCGTGCACCCCTCGGCGAGGTACCAGGTCCTGGAAACGGGCGCGGTGTCGGGCTCGAAGGTCGCCTCCACCAGGTGGTCCTCGTTGACGTCCCGGATGGTGTAGGTCATGCCTCCCGGCTTCACCTGCTTGGCCTGCCCGTTGTCGACGAGGGAGGCGAGGCGCCAGCCCGCGGCGGGAGCGGCGGTAAGGGCGGCGTCGCCTCCCGCCTGTAACACCTGGACGGCGGGTTCCAGCGCGCCCTGTCCGGAGGCGACCACGGCTTTAACGTCGTATAACCCCCGGAAGACAGCGAACTTCCTGTGCGCCTCCCCCGCTACCGTGGTGAATTCCCCTCCTAGATAGAGGGTGGAGCCCGAGAGCGAGAGGCTCCGGACCCTGTCGTCCGTTCCCGAAACGAACGTAACGGCCCGGCCGGTGGATGTGTCGAGAGCGGCGAGGTGTTTGCAGGACTGCCCTCCGATGGAGTTGAAGTATCCTCCCGCGTAGAGCACGGCGCCGTCCCCGGAGAGGGCGAGGGCCCAGACCCAGTCGTCGGCGCCGGGATCGAAGGGGGTGGCATGGCCGGTGGATGTGTCGAGAGTGGCGATGCGCTCGCGGTCCTCCCCCCCGATGCGGGTGAAGTCGCCTCCCGCGTAAAGGGTGGAGCCGTCGCCGGAGAGGGCGAGGGACGATACCCATCCGTTAGGGCTGGGATCAAAGGAAGAGACGCCGCCGCCGGCCGCGATGTGGGCCAGGCAGTTGCGCGCGCTGCCGCCCACCCGGGTGAAGTTCCCCCCGATATACCAGCCCCCGGAGCCGTCCGACACGGCGGCATAAACGGCCCCGTTGACCTCGGGGAAGGGGCTGAGCGGGGTTGAAGAGGCGATGTCGATGGGAGCCCCGTGTCCGTTATTGGGACCCACGTAGGAGAAATCGCCCGCGATGTAGGTGACGTCCCCGCCGGGAAGGACGGCTTCGACGACCCCGTCGGTCACCCACGCTTCCCCCCAGGGAACAGGGGCGGCGGACGCGAGGCGGCCTTCCGCCCCCCCGCATGCGGGGAACCCTCCGATCCAGGCGCACAGGAGGGCGGAGAGCAGAAGCCATGTCACCGCCGGCACAGCGCCGAATCCGCCCTTTACCCCTTTCCCTCCGCCACGCACGGCGCTTCCACCCACCTTCTTTTTCCCGCGCCGCCTGCCCGACCATGGGGGCCGGAAAAGCGCGGAGGCGACGTTCAAGCCTGCCTCCCTCCCGAGGGGCGAGAGGGCTCCCGCAATCGTTCGCGCCACTTCCCCTTGCCCGAAAAGGCCCTCATCCCGCAGGGGCTCTCCCCATCCCGCCGCGGCGCTCCTTCCCCCTCGGCTGCTCCCCCACGTAGCCTTGGGCCGGGGAACGCCGCTCCCGCATCACCGAGAAGGCGAAGGCGCCCACCGCTCGCCTCGAGGCGGACCGCCTGCCGCTGCCCCCATCCCCACGCGAGCGCATACGGCGGATCGAATCCCGGGCCCCGGCCAAGCCGCGCCACCCCGCCCGCTCCGTCAGGCTGCGCGAGCACCCGGAATCATCGCGAGGGATGCGGGGGCCGCGTCCTCGGTCTTCCGATCGCGCGGCGCGATTTTCCTCGCAGCGTATGCGAAAGCGCGGATCGAAGACGCGGCCCCACCCGTTCACTCCTTGGTGTACTGGGTCATGGTCTTGTCGTCGACGATCGCCGCGACCTCGTCTTCGGCGATCATCACGCTCATCCTCAGCGTGGAACCGTCGCTGAAGAAGAGG
Source organism: Actinomycetota bacterium (assembly GCA_014360655.1). Lineage (NCBI taxonomy): Bacteria > Bacillati > Actinomycetota > Actinomycetota bacterium. Next base: position 76,990 of record JACIXC010000003.1, read on the forward strand.
CTGACCCACTTGCCCCCCTCGTGCTCGGCATACACGTAGTTGCCCTCCTGCGAGGCCCATGCGTCGGTCTTGAAGGTCCCGTCTTCTTTCAGGGTGACGTATTTGCCTTCAGCCGACTGGTAGGTGCCGACGACGGAGTACCCCTCCTCGCCCCCTCCTTTTCCGCTTCCGTCAGGCTGGCCGTTCACCACCGCCCCGTCCTTCTTGCCGCTGTCGCCATTCGAGCCGCCGCATCCGGCAGAGGTTGCCAGAAGCGATACCAGCAGGAATGCGAACAACGTGAGCACCATTACTCGCTTCACTTCCAGACCCCCTTTCCGCGTAAGCAAGGACGTCATCCGCATAGTATAAGTCGGAATCGCGAATGAACGCCTTTGACCTCGGGGGGAGAAGGGCTTGTGTCCCCTTGCCGGAGGCGGGGGGACTTGGGCGCCTTTAATCTCGGGGGAGGTTGCCGTCCAGAAAAAGCAGGCGCCTCAACCCGACAAAACCTCAACAAGCCATCTTTTGGATAAGATGGAGAACGGAAAGGGGGCTCTCCTCCGAGGAGAAGCCTCGGTGGTCTCGGTCCGCCTCTTTACCTCTTTGCCCGCCCTCTCCAGCTGGTTGTCGGCTTAGATATGGGGACGCACCTGCTCCGGGTACTTGAGGAAGGCTGGGTCTCTGGACCAAATCTCTTGACGCTATCCCTCTCGCCCTGCTGCAATGTCTCTTTCTCTATCCTCTCATCACATAATCACTACTCTTATAGCCCGCCGATCTCCTGCTTCAAATCCCCTAGCATCTCTTGAGCCTTCTCGAGTTCATCCTTCAAACTGAACATCTCTATCGATTCGAGATGTTGCTCCGCCTCTAGCCTATAGAAGTCTGATTCTACTTCCCTCAACCCCTCGACATCCCCTTCATCCTTTGCTCGCTTTAACTTGGTATAGATAGCTACATATTCATTAAAATTCTTCAAGGCGAGCTCGTGAATTTGGCATAGCTTTTCCATAGATGTTGGGGGCTCAATCTCGCTCATTGTCTCAGATGCCTTGGCGAACACGGCCAGGCCCTCGTCTATGGAATCATGCCTCTCTTCATCCCCTATCCACTCATAAAGATCTTTTAATACCTTCAAATGGGTGGCCAGGCATCTCGCCGCGGATTTAAGGTCCACGATATAATCCCTGAGCCGCGGAAGATATACCGACTTAGTGCCCTTTTCTATGAGTTCCCGTTCCAGGTGTTCTGCTTCCTCTGATGCTATATCCAGAAGTTCGCCGCTTTTAAGCGTCAGTCTCTCGCCCAGTCCAAGAAGCTCCGGGGTAAATGAATCAGTTGATTCTATGATATCCGCCCCTTCATAGCACTGCGACAGTATCAGTTCTATATTTGCCAGCCTGTCAGCCATGTTTCTCTCTCCTTCCCCTGAAAGTCCCGTTATTCAGCAGTCAAGTATTACCGATACTCTCCACATCTCCGACTATATCCGGGCCAGCTCGAATGAGGAGCTTTAAGCCTGAAGTGCCACCAGGATCTGCCATCTGCACCTCCAGATACCACTATTCTAGCATCAGGCTAGAGCAAAGATGCACTGCGCGCTAATTGCCGGATGCGGTGGCGCCAACTGTTTGGGTCATGCCAGGAAGCCCACCTTTCTCCTCCCGCCCGCGGAGAACGCGCCGCCCTCGCACTCGTCCCGGCAGGCCCGCTCCAGGTCCCGCATGGCGACCACCGCCGAGGCCGCGTCCCCCGCCCGGGCGATGGCCCGCCTCGCGGCCGTCACCACGGCGTTCCTGATGTTCCCGCCGGCGAGCTCGTAGACCCTCGCCAGCCGGGCCACGTCCACGTCCTCGGCCAGGGGAAGGCCGGACGGCAGGTGCAGGCGCCAGATGCGCTCCCTCTCCTCCGGCCCCGGCACGCCGAAGGCGACCTTCAGGGTCAGCCGGCGCTCCAGGGCGGGGTCCAGGGCGTCCGCCCGGTTGGTGGTGAGGACCACCGGCAGGGCGTGGTCCTCCAGGCATCCCAGGATGACGTTCACCGCGCGGTTGTCGGCGACGTCGGTGGAATGGGAGACGCCGTGGCGGGCGTAGAAGAAGGAGTCGGCCTCGTCGAAGAGGAGCACGGCCTCCTCGGCGCGCGCCCGCCTGAAGACGGCGGCGGTGCGGCGCTCCTCCTCGCCGTGCCACTTGCTCACCAGGTCGGAGCCGGAGACCCAGAGCAGCTTCCTCCCGAGCTCGCGCGCCACCGCCTCCGCGGCCATGGTCTTCCCGGTGCCGGGCGGGCCGAAGAAGAGCATGGAGACCCCCCTGCCCCTGGGCGCCTGCTCCCCCAGCCCCCAGGAGCCGAAGAGGACCTCCCGGTTCCGTTCCAGGACCAGGGCCGAGCGTATCTCCTCCAGGGTCTCGGGGGGCAGGACCACCCTCTCCAGCCCCACGCGGGGCTCCAGGAGCTCTCCCAGCCCCTCCCCGTCGTCACGCCCCTCCGGGCCGGGAAGCCCCTCCCGGCGGGCGCGATCGGGTCCCGGCCGGTCCCGGCCCATGAGGGCCCGGTAGGCGCCGCCGCGGATGGCGAGCAGGTGCCCCGCGGGCGAGGGCCCGCCGCGCGTCCCCGGCTCGCGAGGGCACAGGCGCAGGATGCGCGATTGCAGGAGCTTGCAGTCGCGCGTGAAGTAGAACTCCGCCTCCAGGCGCTTGCGCGGGGAGTGGTGGTAGAGCCTGGCCAGCCTGCGCACCTCCATCCCCGCCTCCAGACCGTCGTGGTCCTCCCCGTAGAGGGTGATGCTCGCCACCGCCGTGACCATGAAGCGCTCCAGGGCGTTCAGGCGGTGGGCCCTGCAGAAGGCTTCCAGGGGGTAGCGTTGCGGGCTCTCCTTGAGCCTGGCCTCGAAGGAACTCACGGCGCGCTCCAGCCTGCGCATTTCCGCGCCGGCACCCGGGGCGGGGCTCCCGGCGCTTGCCGCGGAGGGGCCCGTTCCGCCGCGGGGACCCTCCTCCGGGGCCATGCCTTCCCGCATCCTCCAGGCGTTTTCCCTCATGCGCAGCAGCTTGTAGAAGGCCTCCATGTAGCGGAGCTGCGCGTCGATGTCCCTGCTCGCGTATTCCTTGCCGACCATGACGCTCACCCCCTCGACATCCTTTGCGTGTATGCCTCTTGCAGGCTCCTGCCCCTCGGGCAAGTGTTTTAATGTAGCACGGGGGGTGACAATTCCGTTTCAGTGGCATGGCTTGGTTTTAGCCAATCTCCTGAACGGAGATTTTTATTTTTCTACCCAGTATCCATGCGGGTTCTGGCGAAGGAACTGAAATCGTTTCAATCTCCTGAACGGAGATTTTTCCTTTTCTACAGGTGCTGCGATACCTGGAGGAATATAAGAAATGCGCTGGACCGCATGCACCTAGGGACCTTCTCCGGTCCGGACGGCTCCTGAAGCAGAGTGCAGAGACCATCCCGCTCAGAGGCGCATCTTTTCTGCCCTGGATATCCCCGAGCCGCTCCTGATCACCGAAATCATCCCGAAAAAAGCCAGGAAGCAGCCCGCCTAGTTACACGCCCATTTTGGCTGAAATCCCACAATCCCATTGTAAATACGTTTTCCGGGATTCGCTCATCTAGTAACTGTCGAACTTCGGACAGCCTGCCTACGCTCTTGAGCATGCCCACGTAGAAGGTGTTCTTGCTGGGCAGATAGCCTGGATACAGCATCACTATGTGAAACTCGGCGAATTCCGGGTTGTGCTTCTCAAGCAGGCGTATCTGCTCCTCGGTCAAGTTGAAACCCTTGCCTGCAGATCTCTTCTCCAGCTTGAGCATCCTCTCGTACCTCGTCCCCAAGTCGTGCCGCATCCAGATGTCGCGCACCTTTGTGGCTTCCAGGACCACGCTCCGCATAATCATCTCGTCCCTTACCGTCATCTGTCCTCAGGAGGGATGCTCGATGGTGAGGTCTATGACCTTGGCCTCGATTTCTTCCGCTACCTTGTGGGAAAGGACGCGGGGATGGGAGGCCGGTCCAGGAGCGCTTCTAACCCCCCGGGTTGGAAGGCTCTCTTGATCTTGTAGAACTGGGATCTGGAATATCCCATGATCTTGCAGGCCTTACTCACGCTCACCAGTTCTTCCGCCAGCTGTAGCTTGTACAATTTCCCCTGTGCTGTCTTTTCTTTAGCAGTCATCACGGTTTCCTTTCAGCACGTTTGACGGTTCTTGCATCCTGTCAATTGTACCCAAAGTGACGGGGTGACCGCTTTGCTTATCAAAGAGAGTTAATGTCCGTTAAGCTATTAACTAGTATGATTCAGTGGCTCATCCACTCCTAAGACGAGTTAAGCTATAATATGGCTATACCGAATAACATGCAGTCATTGCAATGAAAGATAGTATAGGCCTAAGGAGTCAAGGGGGTAATCATGGAGACGCCAAAAGCTGACTTTAGAAGACGGCTAGAAGAAACCATGAAGGAGTACTCATATTCAGGAATCGAATCTGCCTTTGTAACATGGTTTGTAGATAACGCATATGCAGCTCCAAAGGACAAAAAAATAATCACGGGAGTACATTCAAACGACGGCGGTATAGACGCGGTAGTTTTCGAAGGTGATTATACCTATGTGATTCAAGGTGCATATACAGAAGCATTCTTTAAGAGTAAGAAAGCTCCCGCGCTGAGCCCAAGCAAGTATACAAGCCTCAACGAAGTAAGGAGAAATTTCACTAGCGATCATGCGTTTAACAGTTACTTGGATACCGTCGCAAGACCACTTCATATTCCTTATAGAAAAATACGTAAGAATATGAGTAAGGATCCCAATTCCGTCATCTGGTTAATCACCACATTAAATAGTAGGTCTCCTGCAGGGGAAAAGAGACTTAGAGACATAGATCCTACCAACTTCAAGTATGGAGTGGATAATCTAATGCTTTTTCAGCTGGCAGAAATTGACGCAACCCCCATGCCACTACCGATGAAGCTAACATTCAAAGAGAATCCAATTACCATAGATGACCGAGTAAAGGGCTTGAAATCCTACGTTTTACAGGCCAGAGTCGTGGATTTCATTTCATACATTGAAGATGAGCAGGGTCTTCGTTGTCTAGCGAGAAATGTCAGGACAGAATTGCCGGACAAAGCTGCAAAACAGATTAGCGAGGGCATCAAAAATACATACGAACAAAACCCCGCGGACTTCTGGTACAGCCACAATGGTATTACAATGATTTGTACCAAGGCTGTATCAACCGGCAAACAAATGAGAATAGAAAACCCATTCATAATAAACGGGGCACAGACATTATTAGCCCTACGCAATTCAACGAAGCGAAATGATAGTGCATTTGTGCTCACCCGAATAATTGAAGTTCCCCCAGAGGTGGGACTCGCTGATAATTTCGTAAACGATATTATATGCCGCACAAACCAACAAAACCGCATGTACTTATATGATTTAAGAGCGAATGATCGATTCCAAATTAAACTTGCACGCTATTTCCTCGATAAAAAAGTTCACTATGAGAGGAAAAGGGGAGAATGGGCTTTAATAAAGCAACCAATGCGCGGCCGAGGCTATAAGAACCTAACGATCAAGCGTCTTGCTCAAATACGCGTGTGTTGCCTGGATAAAGAGGGAGGGGTGGAGGCGTCAAAGAAGACCATCGAAGATCTATTTAGAGATGAACGCTATAATGAGTTGTTTGGTGCTCCCTTTGAAGAGATATATTTCCAATATCGGATTTACGAATTGCTACAGACAACGCTAAAGAATCCTATTAAGGGCAGCAGAACAGTGAGCAGAGAGCGCAGCCATGCAATGCTTTCTTGTCTAATGCTACTCTGGGCATGTGTGGAAAATGACCAGAATATTCATAAATGGTATGATGCGGTTCTAAACAAACCTAGCAGACTTGATTGGGATCCAAAAAATCCCTTAGTAAAAACGATTGAAGATATGTTCAATGCGGTATGGAACAGGTGGATTCAGCTAGCTAGTAAAGATCCTAATCTAAGCGCAAACAACTTCTTCAAGAGCAAAGAACACAATCGTGAATTGCTTAAAGAATTCCAACGTAAATATCAGAAGAGAGTTAGGCAGGGATTTCAGAAAGCATTAAAGTAGCTATAGTAATTTTAAACTGCGCGCAAGATCAGTAGCGGCGCTTAGTTAGTTAATGTGATAACGGTGAGGGCTTTTTGGAATCTTAACTCATCCTGAACAGTTACTTTTCTAAACTCCCGGGCAGGAGGGCATTTTTCACCCTCGGAAAAGGGCCGTGGCATTTGGATCGGCTCTCTTGCCGCCGGCGGCATCGCCACCCTGCAGGCCTTGAATGCCTGGCCGGCACAACCTTGCAATGGGCTTCTCAGGATACAGGTCTTCCCATCCTGCTCCACCTCCACCTTGTAGAGGGCCTCGAGATACCGCTTCATCTCTTACCACTCGAACGCGCCCTCGGTCCTTGTCTTGAGCTCGTGCATGAGGAGGAGGGGCAGAAAGGAACAGAAGACGTGGCGCAAGATGTAGGATTCGGATTTATGGATAGCGTCAAGAAATTCGTGTCCGCCACCTAGCCTTCCTCCTCCAACCTCAATTTTGCAAAACCCCGGAGCCTCCTCTACTGAAGTCTTTCGTTCTTGTTCTTGAGGATAAGATGGAGAACGGAAAGAAGGCTCTCCTCCGAGGAGAAGCCTCGATGGTCTTGGTTCGCCTCTTCACCTTTTTGCCCGCTTTCTCCAGCTAGTTGGTGGTGTAGATATTCCTTGTGTTCACACCGCAGGAGAACACGGAAAGGACGAGGTTGCCCAGATCTACGGAAGCCCTCCTCATGCCCGGCAGTATGGCGGGGTAGAACTTTCAGCATCGGTGATAAAAGTACAGAGATCAGCGAAATTAAAAGTCACCTTGGGAAGAGAGAGTCTCCCCGATTGTCATCGGCTACAACCCGGCAAGGGGTGTCCAATCACTACCAGGGAGGTACCGATGATCAGCAAGGATGACTATATGGAAATCAAAGCACAACATGAGGGAGATGCCTACAAGAAGTACCTCGCGCACAAGCTGGGAGTGCACCCCAGAACGATGACCAGGGTGCTTAAGTGGGGCGGCCCGCCGACGAGGAAGAGGCCAGACCGATTTTCGGAGCCCCCAATAAAAAGGAAGCCTTAAGGCGCTTCAATGCCCGGAGAAAGAAGTGGATCAAGGAGGAGGAACGGGCAGTGCGCTGCCTGGAGAAAGGACTCTACAGCTTCCTGCACTTCTATGATTTCCCCGAGGAGATGCGGAGGAAGATACGGACCACCAACATCCTAGAAAAGGCCATCCGGGAGGCGAGGAGAAGGGACTAGCCCCATGGGGCTATTCCCCAACGCCGACTCGGCCAACCGCATCTTCTACGGGTTCACTGACTATATGAACGAGAACTGGAGGGGAAGTCACCTCAAGCAAATTTCAGCAGAATCTTTGACATGACCCACCTGTTAACCCGGATAATACAGGAGGTTGCTACTTTATATATAATATTTATAAGGGTTAAGCCGAAACTAGCTGGCACATGTGATTAATAATAAGGGTTAAAGCTGCATAAGAGCCGTGTGATAAGCACATAGTGGCATTCTCACACAAGGACGAGATTAAAGTTAATGAAGGCAGCTATTTTGAGAAATCATGGGCAGTACAAACATTGTCAATCATCAGATAGAGGCGTTAAGCGTATTGATCAATAAGGCGAATAGATCCCGAGCAAGGAGATAAAAATGACATACGATGAGCTGATCGACTTTCTGGAGAACCGCATGAGAATGAGCCACATTTACCAGCCTCTTTTGATAAAGAGTTTGATTGATTCCGGGGGTGCAGCGACAATCCGACAACTGGCCCAAGCCTTTCTGGCTCAAGATGAGAGCCAGATTATATTCTATGAAAAACGCATAAAACAGATGCCCCTAAAGGTTCTGAAAAACCACAAAGTAATAGTACAAGACGGCGAACTCGTAACTTTGAATACGGAGCGCTTAAATTTCCAGCAGAGATTAACCGTAAAGATGATATGTGAACAAAAAATGCAGGAGTTTTTAGGGAAAAAGGGCCTGTCCCTCTGGGATTATCGCCTAGGCGAAACGGAGCCAATTCCAGACAGCCTGCGCTATCAAGCCCTTAAAGCATCGGGCGGAAGATGCGCTTTATGTGGCGCTACCAAGAATGAGGCGCCGCTTGAAATAGACCACATCATTCCGCGTTCAAGAGGTGGGAAAAATGAGCTCGCCAACTTGCAGGTCCTCTGCTCGAAATGCAACAGGGCAAAGAGCAACAAAGACCGCACGGATTTCAGAAAGTCATGCGATTCTAACCCAGAACCTGGATGCCCGTTTTGCTCACCACGTGAAATATTTGAAGAATATGGGAACGTGTATGCAATCAGAGATAAGCACCCGGTCACTGCTGGGCACATGCTCATTATCCCCTATCGTCATATACCGGATTACTTTTCAATGAATGCGCGCGAAAAATCTGATTCGGATCGCCTGATTGTCTATCTGCGCAACAAGGCCATGACGGATGATCCATCGATTATGGGCTTCAATATCGGCACAAACTGCGGCATTGCAGCAGGGCAAACGATCTTCCATGCCCATCTTCATCTTATCCCACGCAGAAATGGAGATACGCCTAAGCCGCGAGGGGGGGTTAGGGGAGTAATTCCTTCAAGAATGTCATATTAACAAATGGGATTCTCGCTTTCCCTACTATCGGATAGCGTCAAGGAATTTGTGTCCATTGCTCTAGCCTTCCTCTGACGACACCAAATTGTTGAAACCCCGGAACCGTCTCTGTTGCAGCTTTTCGTTCTCAAATTTGAGTATGAGATAGAGCACGGATACGAGGCTCTCCTCCGAGGAGAAGCCTCGATGGTCTTGGTTCGCCTCTTCACCTTTTTTACCCGCCCTCTCCAGCTGGTTGGTGGTGTAGATATAGGGACGCACCTGCTCCGAGTACTTGAGGAAGGTTAGGTCTCTGGAGCAAATTTCTTGACGCTATTGAAGGGTCGGAAGAAGACTTGTTTAAGCGATAAAGCAACAGGGAAAGTATTTGAGGAAGCACACAACGACCGGGAGGTTAGGAATGGCTACTTATGCGGAAATCGAAGCCTGGGTGAAGGAAAACTACGGCTGGAAGCCCAAAGGGTGCTGGATTGCGCACTGCAAAGAGCTGAACGGCTTGCCGCTTCGTCAATCACCCAGGCGAAAGGGAGCGCGGATGGTGCCTTGCCCGGAGAACAGGAGGTCAGCCATAGAGGCAGCATTTCGCCATTTTGGTATGATCGATTGATCGCAAGCAAAGCATACGGAAATAAGTTCTTCGATATCAGCTGAATACGTTCCTCGATGGTCTTCAATAACTTTCTCTTGTATTTGACTATGACAGATAGCGGTGGACGTTCTAACCGAGTCTTTTCATGCAAGTGCTTTCCTGGTTTGCTTTTTCTTCCCAGGAAAACATAGGGTATCCATCATGTTTTCGAGCCCGGCCAATTTCCATAAAGGGCATAAAACTGGCACGGAAGAGAAACCGGCAGAGCCGGCGTTTTTTCGGAAGGGTTGGGTTTAACGTAAAACCCAGTTCAAGGCGCACATTATGTGGCGGAGGGGGCGGGATTCGAACCCGCGAGCCGTTGCCGGCCAATGGTTTTCAAGACCATCGCAATCGTCCGCTCTGCCACCCCTCCAAGGCCCATTTTATTTGCCGCGACGCGCATCCGGCAACGGGAGGGCGGGACTCGCGCGGGCTCAGTTGCCCTTCGCCAGCTCGGGCCCGGAAGCGGGGCGGCCGAAGCCGGTCATGGTGAGGCCCACGCTGCGCAGGGCGGCGAACTGGAAGGGCCAGTGGCGGCGCAGGATGGCCTCCGCCCGGGCGCGGGGGTCGGGGAAGGGCTGGCGGCTGGTAGCCAGGTAGATGACCTCGCGCAGGATCATCCCCTCCACCAGGGGACGGTGCAGTCGCCTGTCCTCCCGGCTGACCTTCTCGTACAGTCCTTCCATCTCCACGATGATGGTGCGGGTGGAGGGAAGGGTATGCAGCAGGGGAACCGGCGCCTCCACGGACTCCCCCGGCTCGCCGGGAACCGGAGCTTCCACTGGTTCGCCGGTCTCCCCCGGTTCACCGGGTTCCGCCTGCTCCCCGCGCCTCACGGATGATGCCCGGCCGGAGCCGCGGCCCTCGCCTTCCTGCAGGGCCTTGCGCAGCGAGGCCTCGTCCGCCAGCAGGGGCCTGCCGCGCAGGCGGGCCCGGAACCCCTCCGGTGAGACCACCTCCAGGCGGATGCCGGGGAGGAGAGGGGCGAAATCGCGGACTATGCGGCGCATGAGCCTCAGGATGTCGTCCCTCTGCACGCTCTTCTCACCTGCCGTTCGGGCGCGGCCGCCCGATTTTCGTCCCCCCGATCATTGCCCCTGATATCATTGCCCCTGATATTACTCTTGGCATCTCCCCCGAACGGCTGTCAAGGTCCCCACCGGGACCTGCGCCGGTAGCGGACCCGCTGAAGGCGCCCATCACCGCCAGGACAGGCCCCTCTCCCGGGAGATGCACTCCAGAGCCTCATGGTAATCAAGGGGCGGGGCCCCCGCGTCCTCCCTCTCGACCAGCGACATGGCCTCCCGCGGGCAGGTCGAGAGGCAGACCCCGCACCCTATGCACCGCATGGGGTCGATCTCCACGCACTCCCCGCCCTCCACCACCGCGTCCACGGGGCAGCGCTCCAGGGAGGTCCCGCAGGCGTCGCAACTGCCGGGGCTCGACGAGGTCGACGGCACAAGAACGCATCCGGCTCGGCGGGATAAAAACGTAGCCGACTTGCTTGGGAGATGACGGCCCTGACAGCGCCGGAAGGCACGGAAGCCCTTCGCTTCCGCCCTTTCGTCAACGAAAGGGGAGGCCGCGCAGGCGGAGGTTATCAGGACCCGATGATCTCCGGCTCGATGGCCTCCAGGCCGTGCATGTAGGGACGCAGGGCCTCGGGCACCGCCACGCTGCCGTCTTCCCGCTGGTAGTTCTCCAGGATGGCAGCCACCGTGCGCCCTATGGCCACCCCCGACCCGTTCAGGGTATGCACGAAGCGCGCCTTGCCGCCGCCGGCGGGGCGGAAGCGGATGCCGGCGCGGCGGGCCTGGAAGTCGGTGAAGTTGGAGCAGGAGGAAATCTCCTTGTACTCGCCGTAGGAAGGCAGCCACACCTCCAGGTCGTAGCACTTGGAGGCGGCGAAGGACAGGTCTCCCGTGGAGAGGACCACCACCCGGTAGGGAAGGCCCAGGCGCCGCAGCACCTCCTCGGCGTTGTTGGTAAGTTTTTCCAGCTCATCGAAGGACGTCTCGGGGTGCGCGAATTTCACCAGTTCCACCTTGTTGAACTGGTGCTGGCGTATGAGGCCCCGGATGTCCTTCCCGTAGGACCCCGCCTCGCGGCGGAAGCACGGGGTGTAGGCGCAGTAATAGAGCGGCAGGTCCTCCTCGCGCAGCACCTCGTCGCGGTGGATGTTGGTGACCGGCACCTCCGCGGTGGGGATGAGGTACAGGACGTCGTCGCGGCAGCGGTACATCTCCGCCTCCAGCTTGGGGAGCTGCCCGGTGGCGAACATGCTGGCCTCGTTGACCAGGATGGGCGGGAAGACCTCGGTGTAGCCGTGCTCGCGCGTGTGCAGGTCGAGCATGAAGTTGATGAGCGCCCGCTCCAGGAGCGCCCCCCTGCCGCGCAGCAGGGTGAAGCGCGACTCGGCGATCTTCACCCCGCGCTGGAAATCCAGGATGCCCAGCTGCTCACCCAGCTCCCAGTGGGGGAGGGGAGGAAAATCGAAGCGCGGAGGGTCCCCCCAGCGCCGCACCTCCTCGTTGCAGGTCTCGTCCGGCCCCACCGGGACCGACTCGTGGGGGAGATTGGGGACGCGGACCAGTATCTCGCGCATGGCCCCATCGAGGGCGTCCGCCTCCGCCTCCATGGCCTTTATCTCGTCGCTCAGGCGCCCCATCTCGTCACGCAGGGCGGAAGGGTCCTCGCCCCTGCGCACGCGCTCGCCGATCTCCTTGTTGCCCTTCTTGTGGCGGGCGCGCTTCTCCTCCAGGTCCGCGAGCAGCCGGCGGCGGCGGCCGTCCAGCTCCAGGAGCTCGTCCAGGGGAAGCTCCAGCCCCCGGTCGGCGACCGCCTTCCTCACCAGGTCAACGTTCTCCCGCACGAACTTGAGATCGAGCATTCCCGTACTCCACGCTCCAGGTCATCCCGCGGTGTGCCGCCCCGCATCATGTCGCCGCGTACACCGCGCCTGCCGCATCATCCGGGATATCCCGCCTCGCAACGCCCTCGCCTGCGGGCAGGCACCCGGCCACGGATCCACCCGGCCACGGATCTTTTCTTCACCCGCATCCCTGCCCCCTCCCGCCCCGCCGCGCCGCACGCCTTCAAAGGAAACCGGTATCCATGCCGTCCCGGCGCGAGCCCGCGGTCGACTCCGGATGCGAGACTGCGAGGCAGGTGGCGCCTTCCCTCCATCCCCGTATCCCGGGGCGGGACGGCTTTCGCCCGTCCTTGCTACGGGTCCCCGTTCCCCTCGTCCTCCGCGGAATACATGGGGTATGAACCCAGGATCTTCACCCGCGGCAGCTTGCAGTCCAGGCACTTCAGGGCGCTTGCCACCACCTCGTCCTCCTCGTGCCCCTCGCAGTCGATGAAGAAGCAGTATTCGCCCAGCGTCTTCTTGGTCGGCCGCGACTCTATTTTCGTGAGGTTTATATAGCGGTAGGCGAACTCCTGCAGTATCTGGAGGAGCATGCCGGGCCGGTCCTGGTGGATGAAACAGACCAGCGAGGTCTTGTCGTGCCCGCTCCTGGGCACCTTCTCCCTCCCCAGGAGCACGAAGCGGGTCCGGTTCTCGGGGTGGTCCTCCATGCCCTCGTGGAGGACCTCCAGGCCGTAGAGCTCCGCCGCCAGCGCGCTTCCCAGCGCCGCCAGCGGCTCCACGGACTCCGCCACGCGGCGCGCCGCCTCCGAGGTGCTGTTGGCGGCGCTCAGACCCACGCCGGGAAGCAGCTCCATGAGGTGGCGCCGGCACTGCGCCGCCGCCTGGGGATGGGAAACCACCCCGCTCACGTCCTGCAGGCGCACCCCCGGGCGCGCCAGGAGGAAATGCCTCACCTGGCAGACCTTCTCGCCCTGGATGAGGACGTCCTCCGCCTCGAAGGCCAGGCAGTCGAGAGTGGCGTTCACCGAGCCCTCCAGGGAGTTCTCTATGGGGACCACCGCCCTGTCGGCCAGGTTGTCCTCCACGGCGAGGATGGTCTCCTCCACGGTAGGGAAGGGCAGGGCCGCCTCGTATTCCAGGCCGTCCCATGCGAGCAGGGCTTCCTCGGTGAAGGTCCCCGGGGGGCCGAGGTAAGCCACGTTGCGGCAAACCGCGCGAGGGGTCACATCACCCAAGACCCATCATCCTCCCTGCGGGATTCCCCGCCCGCCTCCTCCACCGTCTGGAGGTCGAAGAGCCTCTGCTCGCGGGCTTTTCTCGCCCTGATGAGCGGGGGCTTGGCGCTCAGGGCCCGCTTCAGGGCCTCCGCTTCCTCCCTGGACAGCACGTGGGAGGATCTTCCACCCAGGACGGCCTTGGCGTAGGTGCGGTTCTCGTTGCGCCCGTAGATGGAGGTGAAGATGACGCCGTCGCCGTTCTCGTCCAGCATGGCCGCGGAATAGCTGAGCTTGCCCCCCATGTCCTCGAAGGCGTCGAAGCGCACCACCGCTACCCTCTGCAGGGCTCCCGCCAGCACCTCCGTGAGGTATTCCTTCTGGGCCGCCTGCTCGTCAAGCCTGTGGTAGATGTCCTCTATCTGCAGGGCCTGCGAGGCGACCTTCTCCACCAGGCTCGATCCTTCCGCCCCCCTCTTCAGGATGGTGATGTTGCGGCGCAGCAGGCTCAACTGGCGGAAAAGGACGAAGATGGCGGCAAAGAGCGCCAGTTCGCCCAGGAAGAGCAGGGCGATCAAGACCCCGGCGTTGTCGCGCAAAGTGTCCAATGACCCGTCCTCCTTTCCCCAAAAGGATACCATATGAACGCGGAAAGCGTTCACGCGCGGTGCCCGCGACTTGCACCGCGTGCGTGCGTTCCGGAACCCGATCCCGTGCCCGGGTCCCTCTCGCGCGGACCCCGTTAACGGGATACGGCAGCGAACCCGCGCGTTCCCGAAGGCGGTTCCCCATGCACGCCCCGGGTGCCGCCGCCGCCGAAAAGGGCGTACCCCATCCGGAGCGCTCCTTTCGCGCGCGCGCCGGCTTTTCGCGCGCGCGCCGGCGGTCGCCGGATGCGCGCCCGACGCGTGCTATACTCGAAAAAAAGCGTGGTGTTGACATGGATGCGCGAACGGAAAGGAAGCTGCGGGAGCTGCGGGGAACGCTTGCGTCATTCCCTTCCGCGCTTGTCTCCTACTCGGGAGGGGTGGATTCCACCCTGCTCGCCTTCCTCGCCCACCGCGAGCTCGCAGGGCGCATGCGGGCGGTCATCGTCTCCTCCCCCCTCCTTCCCCCGCGCGAGCTGCGCAGGGCGGTGGATATAGCCGCGGCCCTGGGCTTTCCGTGCACGGTGCTGGAGGAGGACGTGCTCTCCGTGCCGGGCTTCGCCTCGAACCCCCGCGAGCGCTGCTACCTCTGCAAGAAGCATCTTCTGGGGCGCTTGAAGACGCTGGCGGCCGACGGGGGCTTCGCGGCCGTTCTCGATGGGTCACACGCCGACGACTCCTCTTCCCACCGTCCCGGGGAGAGGGCACTGGAGGAGGAAGGCGTCGCCAGTCCCCTGAAAGCCGCGGGGTTGGGCAAGGCCGAGATACGCGCCCTGGCCGCATGGTACGGCCTTCCGAACCGGGACGCGCCCTCGCGCCCCTGCCTGGCAACGCGCTTCCCCCATGACACGGAGCTCTCACCCGAGCTCCTGCGCAGGGTGGACGCTGCGGAGGAGTGGCTGGAGGGCCTGGGGCTGCGCGAGCTGCGGGTGCGGGTAGACGGGCCGGGCCAGGCGCGCATCGAGGCCGGGCGGGAGGAGATGCGGCTTCTCGATGGGAAGGAAAGGAGAGAGCGCCTGGTGAAGAAGTTCAGGGAGCTGGGCTTCCGGCGCGTCGAACTCGACCTCGAGGGCTACCGCCGCGGCAGCATGGACGGGAAGCGCAATGGCGGTCGTGTGCTCACGCTGTTTCAGGGTTGACCTCGCGCGGGAGAGGACGCGGCGTATCCCCTTCCCGTGGCCGGGGCCGGAAAGGGATGTACCGGCAATGAAACGGGCGGGTGGCAAGGGGACGACTCGTGCGGGAAACCGTCCCCGCCTGCGGCCCGCGGAGGGCGCCAGGCGCGGGAAGGGCTCCCGCCGCGGCCGGGAGAAGAGCCCGCCGGGAGCGGGCCGGCGCGCGATGGGGCCGCAGGTGATGGTGTTTCCGGCGGCGGGCACGCGCGGGGACGGTTCCGTGCGTGACGTCCGCGGAAAGGTGGACGGATGAAGACTCTCTACCTAGACGCCTTCGCCGGCATCAGCGGGGACATGATGCTGGGGGTCCTGGTGGACCTCGGCGTCCCCGTCGAGCTCTTCCGCGAGACGGCGGCGGCCCTGGGGCTCGTCGAGGTGGAGATAAGCGCCGCAAGGACGGAACGCAAGGGCATCGGGGCCGCCAAGGTGCACGTGCGCGCGCCGGAGCGCGGCGTGGTCAGGACCTACGCCCACATCAAGGGCCTCATAGCGAAGGGGGAGCTCTCGCGCGACGTCAAGGAGAAGAGCCAGCGCGTCTTCGCGCTCCTGGCGGAAGCGGAGAGCCGCATACACTCCCGCAACATAGAACACGTCCACTTCCACGAGCTGGGCAGCGCCGATACGCTGGTGGACGTGGTGGGCACGGTGCGGGGACTGGAATACCTCGGGGTGGAGGAGCTTCTCTGTTCCCCCCTCCCCATGGGCACGGGCATGATCAAGACCAGCCACGGCGTCTACCCCGTCCCGGCGCCCGCGGTCACCGAGATACTCAGGGACGTGCCCGTGTACTCCAGCGGCATACCCACCGAGATCGTGACCCCCACGGGCGCGGCCATCGTAGCGGCGCTCGCCTCCGACTTCTGCCTGCTCCCCTTCATGCGCGTGCAGGCCGTGGGCTACGGCGCGGGCGACCGGGACCTGGAGATACCCAACGTCCTGCGGGGCATGCTGGGCGAGAGGGAGGCGCCGGCGCGGGGACGCAGCCGCGAGCGCCGCCTGGTATTTTCTACCAACATAGACGACATGAACCCGGAGCTCTATCCCTATGTCATGGAGAGGCTCTTCGAGGCCGGCGCCGAGGACGTCTGGCTCTATCCCATCCAGATGAAGAAGTCGCGGCCCGCGGTGACCCTGTGCATGCTGGTGCCCCCCTCCCTCGAGGAGCAGATCAAGGAGGTCCTCTTCGCGGAGACAAAGACCCTGGGGATACGCGTGGAGGAGGTGGACAAGGAGTACCTGGACCGCGAGATCATCGAGGTGGACACGGCCTTCGGGCGGGTGCGGGTGAAGCTGGCCTACCGGGAGGGGAAGGCGGTCAACATCGCCCCAGAATACGAGGATTGCCGGCAGGCCGCGGTGAAGCACGGCGTCCCATTAAAGGAGGTCTACGCCGCGGCGGAGGAGGCGGCGCGTTACCTTGTCGTGCGCGAGGAGGGCGGCCCGGAGAGTGAGGCGTGAAAAGGGGCCGGGGGGATCCCGCGCGGACAGGCGTGAAAAGGGGCCGGGGGGATCCCGCGCGGAGGAGAGAGGTGCCCCCGGGGCAAGGGCGGACGTACAGCGGTGAATGTAGCGGTACATAGGAGGTAGCGAGGCGTGTACGTAGGCATCATCGGAGGCCAGTTCTGCAGCGAGGAGGAGGAAAGGATTGCCTACGAGGTGGGCAACCTGGTGGCCAGGCGCGGCGCCGTCATCATATGCGGCGGCCTGGGCGGGGTCATGGAGGCCGCCTGCAAGGGAGCCAGGGAGGCGGGGGGCACCACCATCGGCATCCTCCCCGGCCCCTTCCGGGGAGACGCCAACCCCTACGTCGACCACCCCATCGCCACCGATATGGGTCAGGCGCGCAACGCCATCATCGTGCGCAGCGCGGACGCGGTGATCGCGGTGGGCGGGGAATACGGGACGCTCTCCGAGATAGCCATGGCCCTGAAGATGGGCAAGAAGGTGGTGGCCATATCCAGCTGGGAGATATCCCGCCAGGGGGTTCCCGACGAGAAGATAATCCGCGCCGCGAGTGCCGAGGAGGCGGTCGCCGCGGTGATGGGCCCGGAACGCTGATCCGCGGCGGCGCCCACTCCCTTTCAGCAGGCGGGCGATGGTATGGTCTGGGAGGCGTGGGGCATGAGCAGGACCCTCCCTCCCGGCAGGGCGTCCATGGCCTCCCGCAATGCCTCCTGTATGCTGCGGTGCGGGACGATGCCTATGCGCCTGACCACCCCGGGGTCCAGTCCCGAGACCAGCATCACCTTCTTCGCCTGGCGCGCGAGGAGCGCGGCCCGGAAGACCACGAAGCCGGCGACGGTGAAGGCCCGGCGCAGCTCCTTTTCCATCTCCTCGACGCCGCCCATGTCGAACCAGCGGCGGAACTCGTAGGGGCCGAGCCCCTGCGAACATTCACCCACCATGATGATGATCCCCTCGCCGTCGTCGCGCAGCGCGGCGCGGGCATTGGCGTTGGACTGGAAGGCCTGGTAGAAGGTGAGGTCCATGGGGTAGCCGCCGCGGGACGCGAGCACTATATCCGCCCTGGCGGGGATCTCCACCCGGAAGGCCCGCGAGACGAAGTCGCATCCCTCCGCGTGGGCTTCCTCCAGGTCGCCGGCGAAGACGCCCAGGAAATCGCCCTCCTCGCTCAGGACGAGGTTGACGATGAAGCGGGGGCCGAGCATGCGCGCCGCCTCCAGCATGTCCTCGTGCACGGGGTTCCCGGCGAGCACCCCCGGGCGCGCCTCCGGGTGGATGCCGCCCCCGGGAGTATCGCTGAGAGCGCGGCGGTGGTTGGCCAGTATGGTCTTCATGCCCGCCATGCCGGGAAGCACCGCCTTGCGCCCGCCCCCGTAGCCGGCGAAGGCGTGGGGGACGACGGCGCCGGTGAGGATGACGTGGTCCGCCTCGAGGGCGTGGCGGTTGACCCACACGGGGGTGCCCCTGGAAGTCTTTCCCAGGTAACGGAGGGACGCCTCGTCGCGCGCGTCGTGGCTCACCACGCGCACGTCGCGGGGGAAGTCCTCCCCCAGTATCATCCTCGTCTCGCGATAGGTGGGAGGGGCATGCGTACCGTTGGCGATGATGACCGTTATGTCGCGGTCGCGCACGCCGCAGCGGTTGAGGTGGGACACGAGAAGGGGCAGCCAGACGCGGGAGCGCACCCACAGGCGGTGGAAGTCGGGGCAGGCGACGGCCACCCGGTCCCCTTCCCGCACCAGTTCCTCCAGGGGAGGGGAAGCGACGGGGCGCGCGAGGGCTTCCCGCAGCGCCTCCCCGAGGTCCGGCATGGGCTCCACCGCATCGCCTTCAACCGTGCCCAGGTAGAGGTGGTCGGGGACCTCGAAGTCCTGCGTGCCGCGGCCGAATTCCCACGTGAATCTCATGTTCTCAAATCTACCAGAAGGCGCTCCACGTGAAAACGCTCCCGTGGTACCGGCACGAGAGGCCGGTAAGGTCGCGCGCACCGCGCACCACGGGATGCGGACGAAAGAATGGCGGCCGCCGCCGCCGGACCACAATGGGCCAAACGTCCCGCCGGGGCGCCCGGAAGGGCTGGGCGCCGCGGCGGGGAATCCCGGCGCCCGGGCAAGGAGCCCGTGCCGGGAGCCGCGGCGCGTGCCGCCGCGGGTCTTCAGCGTGACCGTCTACCTGCCGAATGATAATCCCGAAAAACGAGGCCGGAGAGGGCGCCTGAAAGCGAGGCTCTCCGACGGGAGGTGGGAGACTTGCCGCGCATCGTCGTGCTGGGCTGGGATCCGCTGGTGGAGGAACCCGGGAAGCTGCCGCTGGGGGAGGGCGGGTGGCGCGAGGACGGCCCGCGCCTTCCCGTGGAACTCTGCCGCCTCACCCCCCGCAGGTTTCCCGCCCTCTCCCTCTGCAGGGGAGCCGTGCCCCAGCAGGTGTACTGGGCCTACATGGGGACGGACAGCGTGGGCGAGGCGGTGTGGTTCCTCGCGCAGGCCGCGGAGTGCAAGCCGGAGAACGTGGGCTTCCTCGACCTGTGCAGCGGCGAATACTGGTGCCGCACGGTGGACGAACACCTGGAGACCCTGCGGCGCTGGGCGGAGGAGAAGGGACGCGCGGGCGACGCTATCGAGGTCATCATATGGAACGACCTCAAGCCCGACTTCGAGAAGAAGGCGCGGCGGGAGCTCACGCCCGAGAACGTCGTCGCCTACCTGCGGGGGTTACGGCCCGAGTTCAGGGAGGCCGCACGCCTCTACCTCGCGAAGGTGCCCCCGCGCATCGACACTCCCGTCCTCGCCGCCGTCCGGGCCTCCTGGAACGACATCTTTTCCCGAACGTGAGCCGGGAGTGGGGCAAGAACGCGGTCCTTTCTCCCGTTTTCGCGCAAAACAAAGGGAGAGGGAGAGTCGTGGTCAAAACACTCGCTATCCACCTCTTTTGGAAGGTTGACCATCGCCGCGGTCTCCCTCTCCGTTATTCATTATCGGCAACCAGGGGTCACATGATTAGAAAAATCGAGGGGTATTTTTGGCACGGCAAAAGCGCGCAAATGCGCATGGTTATCGCATATTAGCTTGCTATGCAAGGGCGCCGGGAGGTGCGGGAGGGCCCCGTGAACATGTCGACCTGATTTACAATATTTAACATATAGCTTACGGCGTAATTGGTATATATTACCATAAGGACAAGCGGCGCGGCGGGCGCGGGTCACGGCCCGCCCTGCGCGATAGGGTGCGGCGGGTGCGGCGCCGGGTATGCGCACCTGCACGGAGGGCCTGGACCCGGAGGGGGACGCGGAGGCGGACCCGCCGTCGCCGCGTTCAGGATGTGCCCTGCCGCCCGCCGGGAGGCGGCGCCAGGTCCTCCTCGAGCAGGCGCAGGATCAAAAGCGCCGCCCGCTTGTCCAGGGGCTCGTTACCGCTCCCGCACTTGGGAGACTGGATGCACGAGGGGCAGCCTTCCCGGCAGGGACAACCCTCCACCATCTCCCGCGTCGCCTTCAGGTGCGACGCCACCAGGTCGAAACCCCGCGCCGCGATGCCCACGCCCCCGGGGTAGGCGTCGTAGATGAAGACGGTGGCACGACCCGTGTCCCCGTGCAGGGCGGTTGACATGCCCCCGATGTCCCAGCGGTCGCACATGGCGAAGAGGGGGAGCATGGCTATGGCGGCGTGCTCCAGCGCGTGCAGCCCCCCGGCGAGAGCGTACTCGTCAAGGTCCAGGTGAGCGAGGCGCTCCGCCGGTATGGTGTACCACAGGGCGCGGGTGAGCAGCGTCTGGGTGGGGAGGTCGAGCCCCAGGGTCTCCAGGATCTCGTGGGTGAGAAGGCGGCGTTTCTGGTAGGCGTAGACCTTGGTCGAGACCTCCACCTCGCCGTAGTGCAGCCCGCACGAGCGCTGCGAGGCGATGCTCCTTCTCTCTTCCGCGAGCACCATCACGTCGGTGTTGTCCATGGGATTGGTATAAAAATCCAGGTCCGCGTTCACCACCAGTGCCACCATGCGCTCCAGGTCCAGCTCCTCCACCAGGTAGGAATCCCCCTGGTGGAGGTAGACCGCGCCGGGATGCACGTGGAAGAAGCAGGAGGCTTCCTCCACCGTGCCCACCAGGCTCCCCGTGTCCCTCTCCACGATGCTGATGAGCGACCCGGAGGCGGAACGCAGGTTGATGTCCTGCGCCGGCGAGGCGCCCCCCGCGTAAAACCATGACCGCGCCTTGCGCCGCAACCTCTCTCCCGCGGCGAGGGACTCCACCGCGTCCCGCATGCCGGGGCCGAAGTACTCCTCGTCTTCCTCGCGCAACGGGAGCTCGTAGGCCGCGCACGCCAGGTGCGCCTCCAGAATGCGCGGGTTCTCCAGGTCGACCACCGCCTCCTCGCAGGGACTCCCGAAGAGGAAATCCGGATGGCGCACCAGGTACTGGTCGAGGGGGTCGTCCGCGGCGACCAGCACCGCCAGCGACTCCCCCTGGCGGCGTCCCGCCCTTCCAGCCTGCTGCCAGGTGCTGGCGATGGTCCCCGGGTACCCGTTCATGATGCAGGCCTCCAGCTCGCCGATGTCCACGCCCAGCTCCAGCGCGTTGGTGGTGGAGACCGCCAGGAGCTCCCCCGAGAATAGCCTCCTCTCTATCTCCCTCCGCTGCCGTGGCAGGTAACCCCCGCGATAGGATGCCACCTTCTCCGCCAGTTCCCGCTCGTCCGCGCCCAGCAGCCGCTGCACGTACCCGTAGACCAGCTCCGCCGCCTTGCGGGAACGGCAGAAGGCGATGGTGCGCACGCCCAGGCGCAGGAGGCGGGCCATGAGCTCGGCCGTTTCCAGGTTGGAGGAGCGGTGTATCTCCCCACCCTCCCTGCTCAGGATGTCGGGGGGATTCCAGAGGGCGAAGACCTTCCTGCCCCGTGGCGAGGAATCGTCCTCCACCGCTTCCACCTCCACCCCCGCGAGCCGCGTGGCGTGCTCCGCGGGGTTGGCGATGGTGGCGCTGGCGAAGATGAAGGTGGGCCGGGCCCCGTAGTGTGCCGCCACGCGCCGCAGCCTGCGCATCACCAGGGCCACGTGGGAACCGAACACGCCGCGCGCCACGTGCGCCTCGTCCAGCACCACGAATCGCAGGCAGCGGAAGAACCCTCCCCAGAGGCGGTGGTTGGGAAGGATGCCGTAATGGAGCATGTCCGGGTTGGTGAGCACCACCTGCGCCTCGCGGCGTATCCAGCCCCGCAGCTCGGAGGGGGTATCCCCGTCGTAGGTGGCCGAGACCACTCCTCCTCCGTGCAGTTCCTTGAGGCTGCGCAACTGGTCCTGCGCCAGCGCCTTGGTGGGAAAGACGTACAGGGCCCTCGAGGAAGGATTTTCCAGTAATTCCCCGTAGACCGGTAAGTGATAGCAGAGGCTCTTTCCGCTGGCGGTGCCGGTGGCGATGATCACGTGCCGCCCCTCCTCCACCAGGCGCAGGGCGCGCGCCTGGTGGCGGTAGAGCCCGCGGATGCCCATGCCCCGAAGGGTCTCCGCCAGTTCCGGATGCAGGTGCGGGGGCAGGTCCACCATCTGTGCGTCCCGGGCGGGGATGACCTCGAGGTGGGTCGTGCGGCGCGCTTCACCGAATCCCTCGCTTATCTCCCGCAGGACTTCCTCAAAACCCATGCATGAAACACCTTCGTTGCGGGTCTTTACCATGACGCAGGGGTGCCCCGGTGCCGCCGCGGGGCCTTCCCGGGGCCGTTCCGGACCCGTGACGCGGGCTACTCCAGCTTCTGTCCTTCCTTTACCTTGCCCACCCCCTCTATCACCACCCGCTCGCCCTCCACGAGACCGGATACCACCTCCACCCACTCCTCGCTCTTCTCCCCCGTTTTCACCTCGCGCCTCCGCGCCCTGCCCTCTTCCACCACGTAGACATAGCTCGCGCCGTCCTCCTGGAGGACGGCGGTGACGGGGAGCGAGATGATCCTTTCCCTGCTGAGCACCTTGATATCCACGGTGGCGTTGTAACCGACCCGCAGGGGCACCTCGGCGCGGTCGAGCTGGACGACCACCGGGAAGACGGTGGTGCCCGCCGAGCCCTGCTCGGCCTTGATGCCCACCTGCACCACCCTGCCCGTGAACACGGCGTCGGGGTAGGCGTCGAGATAGACCTCCACCTCCTGGCCCGCCTGGACGCGCGGTATGTCCGCTTCCTCCACCTGCGCCCTCACCTGCATGTCCTGGAGATCCAGTATCTGGAAAACAGGCCGGCCGGCGGCGATCCTGCTGCCCGCCTTGAGCTCCCCGCCTCCCGTGGTGCCTCCCAGCAGGGCGCCCATGTCCCCGCCCAACATCCCTCCCAGTGCCCCCATGCTGGAGACCAGGGACGTGAGTCCGCCCAGCATGCCGGAGAGGTCGGCGGAAAGGGCGCCCGAGGGGGGCATGAAGAGCACGTATCCGGACACGGGAGCGGTGATGTAGGGATTCTTCAGCGCCTCCTCGGCCCGCCTGTACTGGTAGCCGGTCGCCTCCATCACCGCCTCTTTCGCCGCCTGCGCGGTTGAGGGATATCCCGGGTAGGAGACGGCGGGCGGGGCGGGGCGGGCGGCCATGGCCCGCAGGTAATCCTGTCTCTGCTCCGCGAGCAGCGACTTGATGAACTCCTGCTGCTCCGGGGGGAGAAAGGGCACGAGGACGGGCGCCAGGTCATACAGGTTGAGCACCGCCATGTCCACCTGTTCGCGCATCTCGAGGTAGGCCCGGGAGGCGTATTCCACCCCCTGGTAAACGGCCTGCATGCCCGCGAACTGGCTCTGCGTTACGTCCCAGGCGCCGGCGCCCATATAGTACATGGCCTTGGCCTTGGCAGCCAGCTCCGCGAGACCTTCCCTGTCCAGCGAGGCGAGGACGTCCCCCGCGCAAACGTAATCGCCCTCCTTCACGCGCAGCTCGGCGATGACGGCGTCCACGGGAAAGACGACGTCAACGGGACTCGCCGCCTCCACCGTGCCCACCGCCGTGACCACCTTGCTCACGTCGCCCCTGCCGACCTCGGCGACTTTCACCCCTTCCGGGAGCCCGCCGAAACATCCGCTTATGAGCAGCAGGAGAAACACGGCCGACCATATCCGGATCCTCTTCATGCGCATCCCACCCTCTTCCGCGCAATCCCTCGGCAGTCCTCCTCGGGGCGGCTCCCGGGGCGGCACCGACCGACACGGGCGCCGCGAAGTGGCGGCGGCCCGGCATGCCGCCGCGCGCTCATACCGCCCCTCGTTCGACATTCCTCCTCATGCGTTCCCGTCTTTTCTCGAGCGACGACAAGGGCGGGGCCTCACGGGGAGCGCGGCGCCCGCCGCCTCAGGTGCAAGTATAAACGAGGGAGATGACACGGGCAGCGGCACCCGCTGGGCGGCCTCCCATGGCGGCCTCCGAGATGAAGATGTTCCAGTTGTAGCAGGCGGCGCAGAAGAAGGCCGCCCCCAGCGCGAGCCCCAGGAAGACGATGAAAGTGAAGAGCCTTCCCCATCCCCGTGGAGGGGCAAGGAAGCCGGCCAGGACCAGCAACAGCGCCGCGGCCGCCATCATCCACACTGGCGGACCCAGCCCGGGGGTCTCCCCGCTCCCGAAGAAAACCCTTCCCAGCCCTGCCGCGGGCTCTATCTCCACCCCCATCTGCCTCAGCGGGAGGATCGCCTGGAATACCACGTAAGCGAGGGGGAGCAGGAGCAGGCAGCCCGCCAGCATGAACATGGGCCCCCTTCCCATGCGCAGGGCCAGGAAGAGCAGGGTAAGCGCCAGGGCGAGGGCGACCACCAGGCCCACGGTGAGGAACTCCGTCCCCCCGTAGGGGAGCAGGCCCGGCCCTCCCAGGAGGTCCAGCCTCCCCCGGAGGTAGGAACCCTGGTGGGAGAACATGCCGATGTCCAAACCCCTCTTATAGGAAAAACCTTCCAGAAACAGCGGCAGGACGAGGCAGGCGGCCAGTGCCGCCGCGGCCAGCAACGCCAGCGCGTCCGCCGCCCCGAAGCTCCTCTCTCCCCGCGCCTTCCCGGCCCGCGCCGCCGGTGCATAAGGATAGGCTTCCACGCCGGCCGCGGCGGTCCCCGGTGCCGGGACCCCGGTCGTTGCGACCCCGGGCGGAGCGGCTTCCGCCTGCGCCGGCATGGCCATGGTCCTCTGCTGCGCCGCCTGGGAGGCGCGGGCCCTCGCCGAGGCGGGCTGGCGCAGCGACGCCTGCGGGAGCGGGCTGCCGCACTCCTGGCAGAAGCTGTTCAGCTCGGGATTCGGGGCGTAGCACTCGGGGCATATCACCCTGCTCGCACGACGCACCTCGGACCTTTCCACGGACTGCATGGCCTGCGTCCTGTCCGCTTCCGCGGCTGCGGCATCCACGGCTTCCGGCTCCGGCGGCGGCTCTGCCGGGTAAGCGGCGTGGTCCACCTCCGGAGGAAGGTAGATACCGGTGCCGGCGCTCCCTCCTCCCACCACTCCCTTCCCTGCGCCAGGGACGGGTTCTCCTCCGCCAACGGGTGTCCGGGGCACGGCTTCCACCGGGGCCGCCCGCCCGCCTTCCCCGCCGGAAGGGGGCGCGGGTGGCGCGACCGGCGCCTCTTCTGCCTCGATCCCTCCCGTCCCGGAAACGGGGACGGCCACGGTTGGGCCCTCGAAAGATGCGGGAGCATGCTCTGGCGTTTGGGACGGGGGCGGCGGCAGAGTGCCGGGTGCGGGAGCCGTCCCGCCGATACCGGGCGTTGCCGTTCCGGAGGGGGGCACTCCTCGCGCTTCGGCGGCGCCCGGCGGGACCCCGGCCGGCGTTGGGGCGTATCCGCCGAAAACAAACCCCCCGGGCGACACGACCCGCCCCTCCTCCCCCGGGGCCTCGCCCGCGCTCCCGCTCCCCTCCGCGGGCGGTACGGCGCCGACGGCGGTCCCCGCCCCCTCCTCCCGGGAAGCCCGCGGCGGCGGGGCGGGCTGCGGAGGCGGGGAAGCCTCGGGCGGAAGGGGCTGTCCCGACGGCGCGGGTGCCGTCATTTCGGGAGCGCCGGACGTCGCGGCCGGGGTCGGGGGCGCCGGCTCCACGGACGCATGCGGCCGCGGCTGCGCGGCTCCCGCCCGCTTCACGCCGGTCCCCTCTCCCTGCGGCCTCCCTCGCTCCACCTGGGCGAAGGGGGCCTCCGGCAGCGGGGACCCGCATGCCATGCAGAAAGCCGCGTCGGGCTTGTTCTCGCTTCCGCAAGAGGGACAATCCATAACGGTGTAGACCTTCCGGGGCGTACCTTTCCCGTGCCGTCGCTATACCGCTTTTCTATCTAAGGTTCTTCTTTCCTCATCATAATCCCTTCGCGGTGATTTGTTAACGGCGCCGCGCGCCCACGTACATCGGCGTTCAGGCCAGTGTTCATGCGGGTTTCCGGCCCGTCGTCCACGGCGTCACGAGCTCCACATGACGGCAAGGGGCAGGAAGAAAGCCACGAAGTTGTTCAGCGCGTGCGCGGTCACCGAAGACCAGAGGTTGTCGGTGTACTCGTAGAGGAGGCAGAAGAGCGCCCCCGACAGGGTCCTTCCCAGGAGCCCGTAAAGGCTGAAATGGACCGCCGAGAATATGAACCCGTTGAGGAAGACCGCCGCCCACACCCCCAGGCGATCGCGCATCGCCGGGTAGAGGTAACCGCGGAAGAAAAGCTCCTCGCACAGCGGCGCGGCGACGACGATGATGACGCCGGCCAGGATAAGGTCGCCGCCCGTCAGCCCTCTCGCGTTCACGTCGAAGAACCCCTTAAGCCATTCCTCCAACCATCCCAGGCGGTTGAAGAGGCCGTTGGACAGGAAGGCGCACGCGGCGCCGATCCAGAAGGCCAGGGAGCCGCAGATTACGCCGAGCCCCAGGCTCGCCGGCAGGTTACCCGCGTGCACGCCCATTTCCTGCCAGAAGTCACCATGGCGGGAGACGACCATGTAGGCGAACCCCAGGGTGGTGGAGTAAAGGAGGAGGGAGATGAAGAGCTGCGCCAGGCCCACCGACACCTCCCCGCCCTGCCTCATCATGTAGGTCATGAGGCCGCTCAGCGCGAAGGGGACGGGGAGGAAGGCGAGCCCGGGCCAGAGCCGCCACGGCGTCACGAGCTGGCGGGGCGCGGCCGCATGCCTGCCGTAAGCGGCGCCCCGCAAGGCCGCCTCGCCCCTTCTTTCCAGCATGCCGCGGAAGCACGTCTCGCAGAAGCGCCTGCCGCCCGCCTCCCGCTGGCATCCCGAGCAGATGAGGGAGCCGCACCTGCTGCAGCGGGTAACGGCCCTCACGCCGGGATGAAAGGCGCAGGAGGCGACCACCTTGGCCGCCACCGGCCCGCCCTGACCGCTCGGCGTCTCCCCCCGTCCTCCGCCCTGCAACGGCTCCTCCCCTTCTCTCGGCCCTGAGCGGGGGACCCGGTCCCTTCCGCCCCTCCGCGGCCCCTTCCGGTTCGCATCCCGGCTCCTATCGGCCCGCCTCCCGGCTCATCCCGGCCCGCATACGTATCTCGTCCGTACTACCGTCCCCGGTGGCCGGCCCGACGCCAGAGAATATATCGGCAACGTCGCGCCCTTACCTGTATACGGGCGGGTACAGGGGAACTCACCACCCGGCGAGGAGGGAGATGAGGATCACGGAGAGGTTGTAGAGGGAATGGGCGGCCATGGGCGCAAGCAGGGAGTCCGACTTCTCGTAGAGGTAGGCCAGCACTATGCCCACCAGCACCAGGGAGAGCATGAAAAGGGGCTGGAAATGGAGCGCCCCGAAGATGAGGCCGTTGAGGAAGATCGCCAGCCGCGGCCCTATGCGCCTGCGCAGCGCGGGGTAGAAAAGCCCCCGGAAGAGGATCTCCTCGAAAACGGGGGCCAGGAGCACCACCACGGCGATCACCAGTGCCACCTGGGCCCCTCCCATCTCCTGCAGCCGTTCCGTCTGTTCCGCCACCGGCCCCCTTCCCGCTATCAGGTAGAAGATGAGGTATATGGCGAAATACGCCCCGTAGCTGAAGGTCATGGCGGTGGCGCTACCCGCCACGCCGTAGAGCGCCGTCCTCGCCGGCCTGCCCAAACGCAACCCCATCTCATCCCTGCCGCGGCCGTGGCGCCGCGGGATGTACCAGCAGCTCAACGCTATCAGAGGACAGAAGAAGAGCGCGTAGGAAATGTAGCTGTAGAAAAGCGGGTTCTCCGTGGTGATGAGGAGGATCACGCTGAGCACGTTGTAAAGGCCGAAGATGGCCACCAGGGCGACGGCAACCTCGGCGAGACTCCAGTCCGCCCTCCACCACCTCTTCTCCCTCTCGTCGGCCGGCTCGGGCGGCTGCAGCGAGGGCCTCGGAGCCGGGTAGGCCGCGGGGTACGCCGGGTAGGGGTATGGCCCCGTGCCCGGATAGGGCGGCGGGTATGAAGGCGGGTGGGGCGGAGGATAGGGCGGAGGGGGATAAACCGCTTGCGGCGGGTGGGGCGGCGCGTACGAGGGCCGGGAAGAAGGGTAGGGGCCCGAGTGGGGTGGTTGGTACACGGGGTAAGGGTGAGGCGCCGTTCCCGGGTGAATTCCCGGGTGTGCGTAAGGCGCCGTTCCCGGGTGGACGGGCGGCGGGGCCGTCTGCCTCAGGTGGCAGTAAGGGCACCTGTGAACGAGGCCCTCGCCCCGCTCGCACGCCCCGCAGATGGCCCTCCCGCAGTAGATGCAGAAGGCCGCCGCCTCGCGGTCCGGGTGGAAGAAGCAACCCGGCATACCTGCCCCGCCTGCGCCGCTCGCGCCGCCGACCCCTTCGTCCCTTTCCGTCATTCAATTCTCCAGGACGAGTTCGGCGATCTGCACGGCGTTGAGGGCGGCCCCCTTGCGTATGTTGTCGCACACCACCCACATGTTCAGCGCACGCGGGCAGGAGGTGTCCTCGCGGATACGCCCCACGTAGCAGGCGTCTTTCCCAGCGGCCTCCAGGGCCAGGGGATAAAGGGCGTTCTCCGGGTCATCCACCACCTCGACGCCCGGCGCGTCGGAGAGTATGCGCCTGGCCTCTGCGGGGTCTATGGCCTCCGCGAACTCCGCGTTTATCGACTCGGAATGGCCGATGAACACGGGCACGCGCACGGCGGTGGCGCAGACCGGCAGATCGGGGATCCCCATTATCTTCCTGGTCTCGTTCACCATCTTCAATTCCTCCTTGGTGTGGCCCCCGGGAAAGAACGCGTCTATGTGCGGTATGCAGTTGAAGGCGATGGGGTGCGGGTACACCCGCGGCACCGCCTCCCTCTCCCGCAGGACCTCGGCGGTCTGATCCCGCAGCTCCTCCACGGCATCCTTGCCCGTGCCGGAAACGGACTGGTAGGTGGAGGCGATCACCCGCCGCAGTGGCGAGCGGTCGTGCAGGGGCTTGAGCACCAGCACCATCTGGATGGTCGAGCAGTTGGGGTTGGCGATGATGCCGCGGTGACGGAAGGCGTCGTCCGGGTTCACCTCGGGTACCACCAGGGGCACGTCCTCATCCATGCGGAAGGCGCTGCTGTTGTCCACCACCAGCGCGCCCGCCTCCGCCGCCAGCGGCGCGAAGCGGAGGGCGATGTCCGCGCCCGCCGAGAAGAGGGCCAGGTCCACGCCGCGGAAGGAATTCTCGTCGAGCACCCGCACCTCCACTTCCTCCCCGCGGAAGGGCAGCCTCCTGCCCCGCGACCTCTCGGAGGCCAACAGGCGCAGGTCGCTCACGGGGAAATCCCTTTCCTCCAGGATCTCCCGCATGCTCATGCCCACCATGCCGGTGGCGCCCACAACCGCCACGCGATATTCCCGGCTCATGCCCTTCTCCTCGCCTTCATAAGCCTTCCCTGCCCTTTAAGCCCTCATCACCACGCCGCGCTCCAGCCCGAACTTCTTGTGTATGGCGCGCACCGCCTTCTTAACGTCCTCGGCCCTTATCACGCAGCTTATCTTGATGGTCGAGGTGCTGATCATCTCTATGTTGATGCCGCTTTCCGCGAGGGCGCTGAACATGTCCGCGGCCACTCCCGGGTGGGTGCGCATCCCCGCTCCCACCAGGCTGACCTTGGCGATGGACTCGTCCACGCTCACCCCCCCGGCCTCCAGCCTCTCCGCCACCTCGCGGGTTATCTCCTCCGCCTTCCTGAGGTCCTCCTTGCTCACCGTGAAGGAGATGGCGGTCCTCTGGTCCTCGCTCACGTTCTGGATGATCATGTCCACGTTGATGTTCTCCGCCGCCAGCGCCTGGAAAAGGGCGGCCGCGACGCCCGGCCGGTCCGGGACGTCGAAGACGGTGACCTTCGCCTCGTCGACGTCGTGCGTCACGCCGCTGATGATGGCCTTCTCCATGCGATCCTCTTCCCCCGAAATCCACGTTCCCTCTTCCTCGGAAAAACTGGACCTCACGTGCATCACCACCCCGTAATTACGCGCGAACTCCACGCTCCGCAGCTGCAGAACCCTGGCGCCGGTGGCCGCCATCTCCAGCATCTCCTCGTAGGTCACCCTGGACAGCTTGCGCGCCTCCGGCACCAGCCTCGGATCCGCCGTGTAGACGCCCTCCACGTCCGTGTATATCTCGCAGACGTCGGCCTTCAACGCGGCGGCCAGCGCCACCGCCGTGGTGTCCGAGCCTCCCCTCCCCAGGGTGGTTATCTGGTCGTCCAGGGAAACCCCCTGGAAGCCGGCCACGATCACCACGCTCCCCTTCTCCAGCTCCTCGAGTATGCGCCCCACTTTGACGTCCAGGATCTTCGCCCTGGTGTGGGTGCTGTCGGTCACTATGCCCACCTGGGCGCCGGTAAAGGATATGGCCTCGTAGCCCAGCTCGTGCATGGCCATGGAGAGCAGCGCCACGGATACCTGCTCGCCGGTGGCGAGGAGCATGTCCATCTCCCGCTCGCGCGGGTTCTCGCTGATGCTGTGCGCCAGCTTTATGAGGCGGTCCGTGGTGTCGCCCAGGGCGGAGATGACCACCACCACGTGGTCGCCCCGTTTCCTGTTCTCGGAGACGCGGCGCGCCACGTTCTTTATCTTCTCCGTGTCGGCGACCGAGGTCCCGCCGTATTTCTGCACGATTATCCGCGCGCTTTCCACCCTTCACACGCCTTCCTTCCGCTGCCGTTTCCAGGCGCGTCCCGCGCTCTCCCGCGCCACATCCTTCTTTTACGCTCGGCCTACCACGGTGTCAAGGAGAGGCGGGGCGCACCGCGAGGGAACGCTCACAACTCCAGCCTGCCCTTCAACGCCCTCCCCAGGGTGACCTCGTCCGCGTATTCCAGGTCCCCGCCCACCGGCAGCCCGCTGGCGATGCGCGTGGCCCTGACGCCAAGGGGTTTGAGAAGATCGGCGAGGTACATGGCCGTCGCCTCTCCCTCCACCCTGGGGTTGGTGGCGATGATGACCTCGCGGACGCCGTCCCGCCTCACCCTCTCCAGGAGCTCCCTGACGCGCAGGTCGTCCGGCCCTATGCCGTCGATGGGGGATATGGCCCCTCCCAGGACATGGTAGAGGCCTCGGAATTCCCCCGTACGTTCCACGGCCACGATATCCTGGGGACGCTCGACCACGCACACCAGGGCGGCGTCCCTGCGCGCGTCCGCGCAGAACTCGCACAACTCGCCCTGGGCGAAATTGAAGCACCGGCGGCAGAAGGTGACCTTCTCGCGCGCCTCCAGGATGGCTTCCGCCAGGGCCCTCGCGTCCTCCCGCGGCACCTTCAGGAGATGGAAGGCCAGCCTCTGCGCCGTCTTCTGTCCTATCCCGGGGAGCCTGGAAAGTTCTTCCACCAGGCGGGCGATGGGAGGTGTGTACAGCACTGGCCGCTCCTACATCAGTCCGGGTATCTTCATGCCCTTGGTAAACGCCCCCAGGCGCTCCTCCGCCAGCTCGCGCGACTTGCGCAGCGCCTCGCTCACCGCCGCCAGCACCAGGTCCTCAAGCATCTCCACGTCCTCCGGGTCGACCACCTGGGGGTCTATCCTGATCTCCAGCACGTTCTGCTGTCCGTCCGCCACCACCTTCACCATGCCCCCGCCCGAGGTGGCCTCCAGGCGTTCCTCGGCCAGGGCCTCCTGGGCCTCCAGCATCTGGCGCTGCAGCTTCTGGGCCTGCTTCATCATCTTCTGAAGGTTACCGTTCATGCGACGACCTCCATCTCTCGGCACCCGTGCGGCACGTCCGGCGCCGGGAGGGGCAACGGCACCCCGCCCTCAATCGGAGAGCTTGATCTCCTCCACCATCTCCGCGCCGAAGACGTCCTTCACCAGCTTCACCTTACCCGCCTCGTGGGCTTCCGCGGCCTTCCCGTCCCTGCGCTCCGCTTCCTTTTTTCCCGGGGCGGCCTCCCCTGCTTCCGGCACGCCCGCCCCAATACCCCCCATGTCGTCTCCCTCGGTCCTTCCCGCAGCGGCCTTACCCGCAGCGGCCTTCACGCCACCGGTCTCCGCGCCTTCTCCTTCCTGCGCCGCGGCCGCCCCCTGCGACGCCGGCGCCTCTTCCGCGATGCCGTACTCCGTCGCCCCTTCTTCCGCCTTCTCCTCCCTTTCCCCGGGCATCTTACGCGGCGCTTCCTTCCTTCTCCCGGAGGCTCCCTCGCCCGCTCCCCGCGCGTGCGCCTCCTCCCGGCGCTCACCCGCGACGACCGTGCCCCCACCCTCCTCCAGGCGCACGCTCACGCCCAGGCGCACTCCCAGCACTTCCTCCAGCGCCGCTTCCAGTACCTTCCTGTTGCCCTCCTTCTCGAGCTCATCGCGGTGGAAGGACCTGTCAGGCGGGAGGGCGATCACCAGGACGCCCTCGCCCACCTCCACGGGCTTCCCCTCCAGCAGCAGGGCATGGGTGATCACCCTCCTCTCCTTCACCCTTTCCTTTATGTGCGGCCAGGCCCTGCGTACCGTCGCTATATCGGCGCCCGCGGCAGCCGGACGCGTCCCCGGCCCCTCCTCGCGCGCCTCCTCCCCAGCGCCCTGCTCCCGCGCGGCGGGCGGGTGTTCCGGCTTCAACCTCTCCTCGCGCGCCTCCTCGCGCGCCTCCTCGCGCCCCTCCTCGCGCGCCTCTCCTCCGACCCCCGCCTTCCTCGCGTCCTGTCCCGTCTTCCCGGCCTGCAGGCCCCTGCCGGCAGCCGCGACCGCCTCGCCCCCGCGGCGCAAGGCTCTCTCCAACCTGCCCTCGAGCCTCTCCAGCCTGGACGCCAGCGCTTCCGGGGAGGTCGCGAGCTCCTCGCGCGCCATGGCCACGAGGGAGCTCTCGAGGACCAGGCGGGGAGCCGAGGAACGCTTCATCTCCTCCTGCACCTGCTGCAGGGACGAGATGACGAAGACGACCCTCTCCGGGCTCATCATCGCCGCCTGTTCCCTTATTTCCCCGAGCGTCGCCTCGTCCACCTCCAGGTCGGCGGCGGCGAGCTCCGCGTGCTGCAGGAGGAAGACGCGGCGGAAGTGCTCCTGCACCTGCCCTGCGAAATGCACCAGGTCCCTGCCCTCCTCGTAGGCCTGCTCCACCACCGATATGATGTCCCGTACGCGCCCGGAAGCCAGGCACTCCCCCAGCCTTACCAGCATCTCCTCTTCCACCAGGCCCAGGAAACCGGCGGCGGCCGTCTCGTCCAGCACCCCGTCGCCGTAACTGGCAAGTTGTTCCAGGAAGACCAGGGCATCGCGCACCGACCCGCGCGCCCGGCGCGCCACCAGGCGCAGGGCTTCGCCGGTCGCCGTGAAGCCCTCCTCCCCCGCCACCTTCTGCAGGAACTCGCACATGAGAGAGACGGGGACGCTGCGGAAGTCGTACCTCTGGCAACGGGACAGGATGGTCTGGGGTACCTTGTGAGGCTCGGTGGTGGCCAGGACGAAAACGACGTGAGCTGGCGGTTCCTCCAGCGTTTTCAGGAAGGCGTTGAAGGCGTCCCTGGTGATCATGTGGGCCTCGTCGAGGATGTAGACCTTCACGCGCGACGAGGCGGGGGTGAAGATCACCCTCTCCCTGAGGTCGCGGATGTCGTCGATGCCCCGGTTCGACGCGGCGTCGATCTCCACCACGTCCACTGAGCTGCCCTCGGTGATGGCGCGGCAGGAATCGCAGCGGTTGCACGGGCTCGGCGTGGGCCCTTCCACGCAGTTGAGCGCCTTGGCCAGTATGCGCGCCGTGCTCGTCTTCCCCGTCCCGCGCGGGCCGGCGAAGAGATAGGCGTGGGCGAAGTTGCCGCTGCGCAGGGAGTTGGCCAGCGTCCTCGTGACGTAATCCTGCCCCACGACCTCCTCGAAGGTCTGGGGGCGCCACCTTCGGTAAAGCGACACGTAAGCCAAGTCCGTCACCGTTCCCTTTCGCGAACCTTACCACGCCGGAAGCCGGCCCTCGATCAAACCCCGAAGGATCCGGCTCCAAATATATGTGATCGTGCACCCGCCTTCGACTCCCGACCCCGAGCGCTACGCGGGTAGTTGGCTCCGGACAGGTTTGTCTGCGGCACACGGGAAGATTTGCTTACCGCTGCTTCCTTCCGGACCTGACGGGGTTCACAAGTTCCCGTTGCGCAGGACCCGACCTTCAACGCTACTTGCCCGTGCGCTGTACTCAAGACCGGAGAGCCTCGGTTGGGAATTCGGCCCCGCTGTAGCGGATTGCGGGTACAGGGCACCGCTAGCTCCCCGCTTAGCACGATCACGTCTTTAGTATAGCACGCCACCCTCACGCGGGGCCCCGGCCTTCCCGCGCTTCCCCCTGTCGCCCGACCGCTCTTCTCCTTCCCGCCCGCCCGCGCTTTTTCTCTCCGCCACCGGTCCTTCGCAACTCCTTCCGAACCCGCCCCCCGTCCCTTCTCTCGAACCCGCACTCAGCGCCGCGAACCTCTCCGCGTCCGCAACGGCCGGGGAGGCGAGGAGCGGAGGCGCGACGCCCGCGCCACGCCCGCCGGTTCCGCGCATAATCCGTGCGCGGGCAGGTTTTCGCGTCTTGCGTGTATAATAAGTTAGGAAACGGAGGGGGAGAAATGTGTAGCGTGGAACTGAAAGAGAGGGTCTCCACGGGCATACCGCGCCTGGACGAGATGATGGACGGCGGCCCGTTCCGCGGTTCCGTGACCCTCGTCCTCGGAGCCCCCGGAACGGGGAAGACATGCCTGGGGCTGGAGTTCATAGCGCGCGGGGCCCTGGAGTACGGCGAACCGGGGCTCATCGTCACTTTCGAGCACTTCCCGAAGAAGCTGCTGCGTGACGCCCTCTCCCTGGGTTTCGACCTGCAGGAGCTGGAGCGGAAGGGGCTGCTGCGCATACTCTTCACATCTCCCGAGATATTCTTCGAGCAGGCGCAGGCGCCCGGAGGGCTCCTCGACACCATGGTGCAGGAGCTCGGGGCCAGGAGGATCCTGGTGGACTCCATCTCCCACCTGGAACGCATCGCCAGGGACCCGGTGAAGCTGCGCGAGGTGGCCTTCACCTTCACCAACGCCCTGCTGCGGCACGGGCTCACCGCCATGGTCACCCAGGAGGACCCCGAGATAACCG
The DNA here is from genome assembly GCA_014360655.1 of Actinomycetota bacterium. Taxonomy (NCBI): domain Bacteria; kingdom Bacillati; phylum Actinomycetota; species Actinomycetota bacterium. The sequence goes on from JACIXC010000003.1 coordinate 112,131, forward strand.
GCGACATGGCCGCGGCGCAGTACGGGATCTCTTACCTCGTGGACGCGGTCATCGTCCTGCGCTACGTGGAGCTCGACTCCTCCATAAGCAGGGCCATCCTGGTCCTCAAGCAGCGGGCCAGCTCGCACGACAAGTCCATACGCGAGTTCCGCGTCACCGAGAAGGGGGTATCCATAGAGAGCCCCTTCAAGGACAGGGAAGGCGTGCTCTCGGGCCTGCCGCGCAAGAAGGAGATAGACGCTTTCATGGAGGTCTTCGGCCCCAAGGGGAAGCCTGCGGGCGAGGGGGAGGTGGGATAGGTGGCGGAAAAGATCCTCATCGTAGACGACGACAGGGAGATGGTGGACCTCATCGAGCTCTTCCTGGAAAACGCCGGGTACGAGACCATCGTCGCCTTCTCCGGGGAAGAGGCGCTGGAGAAGACCTTCCGGGAGAAGCCGGACCTCATCCTCCTGGACATCATGATGCCCAAGATAGACGGGTGGGAGGTCCTGCGGCGCATAAAGAACGACCCCGAGGCGCAGGACACGCCGGTCGCCTTCATCACCGCCCGCACGCAGAACATCGACAAGATGATCGGCCTCTCGGTCATGAAGGCCGCCGGCTACATAACCAAGCCCTTCAGCAAGCAGGAGCTGCTCACCGAGGTGAAACGCATCCTCGACGAGCGAAGCAGAAGCGCGGGCCCCTCCTGAGGCGTTGCGTCGTCAGTAGGCTGAGAGAAAGGGGAGCGGTGACGTCCTACGCATGGTGGAAGACCTTGTCCCTCTTCTTCTGGCTCTACAACGCCTCGGCCACGGCCATGCTCCTGGCCTACTTCTTCGGCATCTGCCGCCTGGCGGAGCAGAGGTTCGGCGGGCGCACATACGCGCCGCTGCTTGCCGTCTTCTTCGTCTTCATGGGCGCCGGCACGCTCTTCTATTCCCTGGGCGACTCGTCCTTCATCGCCCCCTGGTACGCGATATTGCCGGCCCTTGCCGGGCTGGCGCTGCTGGTGGTGGTCTACCGGGTCTATCGCCTGATGCTGGGAAGATGACTTACCTCTCCTCCGCCATGTTCGCCGTCGGCCCCTTCTCGGTGGGGATGATGCTCCTGCTGCTCATGGTGCTGAGCAGGAGGCTGGGGCACGCGCTCGAAACCCCCCCGTATCACCGCCTCTACCTGGCCTCCCTCGCCTTTCTCCTTCTCCCGCTACCCGCCGTCGCGGTCCTGCTGCTGACCGGGGCCTCGGGGCTGCCGGAAGCGGAGCCGCAGGTCAACCTGCTCGTGAAGGTCCTCGCCACCTTCGCGCCCATGGCCGTCGCCATGACCTTCGCGCTGGTGGCCACCGTGAAATACTGGTACTGGGTCTGGGGCGAGCTGATGGGGTTCCGCGGGAAAGGCGGTGAGCGAAGTGAAGGCCGCCGTTAGGGGACGCCTCTTCGCCCTTTCACTCACCGCCGCCGCCCTCTTCGCGCTGTTGGCCCTGGTGGCCGGGGCCGCTTCGTGGCGCGCTGCGTCAACCGCCCTCGCCGCCCTTGCCTTCCTCTGCACGGTGCTCGCCGCCGCGACCTCCGGCATGCAACCACCCGCGGCACCGCGCCCTTCCCTGGAGCGACGCCATGTGCGCCTCCTCGCCATGCTGCCGCACCCCTCCCTGCTCGTGGACGGCGAGGGGCGCATCATCGCCGCCAACCCCCCGGCGGAGGAGCTTCCCGGTACCCTGGGCAGGCAGAGGTCCCCCCTGGCGGGAACCATGCTGGACGAGGCCTTCCTGCCGCCGTTCTTCGCGGGCTGGACGCTGCAGCTGCAAAGGGCCGCGGCGGAGGGAGGGCGCCTCGAGCGCCCCTTCGAGCAGTATCACCTGGAGGACCGCTCCGGGGTGTGCCGCGTCTGGATAAGGAAGGCGGACGAGGCCCAGGGGGAGGGGGAGCGTTTCCTGGTGACCATCCAGGACATCACGGCGGAAGCCGAGGAGAGGGCCTCCCTCATGGAGGCCTCGGAGCGCGAGGCGGGCCTCTTCGAGAGCGTGCCGGTGAAGATAGCCGTGCTGGACCGCAACTTCCGCCTCCTGCGCTGCAACCGTCCCATGCTGGACTGGCTGGGGGATGCGTGCGGGCTCCAGGACTCTTGCCTTCCCGGCCTGCCGGCACTGGACATCATGCCCCAGGAATTCCGGGCCGACTGGAAGCACATCCTGCGCCGCGTCCTGGTGGAGGGCCGCTCCTTCGAGCAGCCGCGCGTGCACCAGGTCGTGGACGGCGAGGACCATTTCCACCGCGTGCGCCTGCACCCCCTGACCGACGATGCGGGCAACATGCGGGAGGCCCTGCTCCTCTTCGAGGACGTCACGGAATACGTGAGGCTGGAGCGCCGCCTCGCCGAGACCACCGACTATCTCAACTTGCTCATCGAGAGCCTCAACGACGGCTTCTACGCCATGGACGCAGAGGGCAGGTTCACCTTCTGCAACCAGGCCTTCCTGGACATGCTGGGCATGAGCTTCCCCGACGAGCTCATGCGCAAGACGCCGCGGGACATCGTCATGCCGGAGGAATACGAGAAGGTCGAGCGCATGCTGGAAAGGCGCCGCCGCGGCGAGAAGGTATTCTTCGAGACCTTCCTGCGCCGCTCGGACGGGAGCCCCCTTCCCGTGCAGATAAGCTCCGCGCCCCTCTTCCGGGGCGGCAGCTTCGTGGGCATCGTGGGGATAGCGCATGACCTGAGCGAGAGGAGGAGGCTGGAGGCGATGGTGGAGCGCACCCACCAGGACCTGGAAAAGGCCTACGAGGAGCTCTCCGTCCTCGACAAGATGAAATCGGACTTCATCGCCATAGCCTCCCACGAGCTGCGCACCCCGCTCTCCATCATCAAGGGTTACGCGGACGCCTTCCAGTACGGCGAGCTGGGCGAGCTCGCCCCGCTCCAGATGGACAAGATCAAGATCATGAACGCCCGCGCCGACCAGATGACCAAGATAATTAACGACCTCCTGGACATCACGCGCATGGAGGAGGGGCGCCTGGTGGGGAAGAAATGGCCCGCCCCCGTAGACGAGCTGGTCGTCAACGCCGTGTCCGAATACAAGAGCCGCGCCGCGGAAAAGGGGCTGGAGCTCGCTTCCGCCGTCGCGGAAGGCCTGCCCCCCGTGAGCGTGGACGTGTGGCGCGTCCACCAGGTGCTCGAAAACCTCATAGGGAACGCCATCAAGTTCACGCCTCCCGGGGGAACCATCGAGGTCTTCGCCCGCCTCGCCGGGGAACCGGACATGGTGGAGATAGAGGTGAGGGACAACGGCCCCGGCATCCCCCCGCGCGAGCAGGAAAGATTGTTTACCATGTTTTACCAGGTGGAGACGGACTCCACCCGCTCCGCCGGCGGCCTGGGGCTGGGCCTCGTCATATCCAAGGGCATCGTGGAAAGCCACGGCGGCCGCATATGGGTGGAGAGCGAGCCGGGCAGGGGGTCCTCCTTCAAGTTCACCCTGCCCGTGCACAAGGAGGAGTGATCCTTGCGTACCATCGCGCGAGGAGATCGCGGCCCGGCAGTAGCCGACATCCAGAAGAGGCTGCACGACCTCGGCTTTTCGCCCCCCGGCTTCGAGGCGGAGCTGCGGGATTCCGTCTTCGGCGCGTACACGGAGCAGGCGGTGAGGGAGTTCCAGGCCGGGCGCGGGCTGCGCGTCGACGGCTGCGTGGACGAGGCCACCTGGCACGAGCTCGTCGAGGCCTCTTTCCGCCTGGGAGACAGGTTCCTCTACCTGCGCGTCCCTCCCTTCCGGGGGGACGACGTGAGGGAGCTCCAGGAGTACCTGAACCGCCTGGGCTTCGACGCGGGCCGCGAGGACGGCATCTTCGGCGCGGATACCGACCGCGCCCTCCGCGCCTTCCAGCACAACATGGGCCTGCCCGTGGACGGCATCGCCGGGTCCTCCACCATATCCTGCCTGCAACGCCTGCGCCACGCCATGAAGGAGGTCAGCGTCGCCGAGGTGCACGAGGCCCTGCGCGATCGCCAGGAAAGGGGGAAGGAGGGTCGCGGCGTGGTCCTCGACGCTGCCGCGGGCCACGCGCAATGCGAGGACATCATGCGCCGCGCGGGCGAGGAGCTGTCGGCCCAGGGGCTTGTCCCCATCATCACCGGGGGCTGCTCCGGCGCCGTCGGTGAGAGCCAGCGCGCCCGCCTGGCCAACGAAAAGGGGGCGGACGTCGTCCTCTCCCTGCGCCCCGGCGATCAGGCGGAGGCGCGCTACTATTACTTCGGCGGCAGGCACTATTCCTCGCGACGCGGAAAGCGGCTCGCGGAGCTGCTCCGCGAGGAGGTGGCGAGGTTGACCGGGGCGGAGGGGGCAGCCCCGGAGGGCAGGAACTATCCCCTCCTGCGCGAAACGCGCATGCCCTGCGTGATCATGGAGTGGCCGCCGGACGAGGAGCCCCCCGCCGTGCTCTGCGACGCCATCGCCCGAGCCGTTCTTGCCTACTTCACCCCCCTGGAGGAGGAAGGCGGCGCCTGAGGCGTCCTGCCGGCATCCGTCATGCCGGCATCACGCGACGTGTCGCGGCTCCACCGGAACTGCGCAGGGAAGCTCGCATGGTGACGGCGCGGAGAAGCGAGGCCGCGGGGGCGGCGGGCGGGTGATGCCGGCGGGCGCCCGTCATGCCGGCGGAGGCTCGATATCCTCGATGACCACCTCCACCTCATCCACCCGGATATCCGTCAATCCCTCCACGTACTCCTTCACCCTGCCCTTCACCTCGCGGGCCATGGCGGGAAGGTTGACCCCGTATTCCACCTTCAGGTAAAGGGTCAGCCGGCAGGACTCTCCCTCGCGCTCGACCCTCACGCCCTTGTGCACGAACTCCCTCTTCATGCGCGAGGTGATGCTCTCCACCGGCTTGCGGTAGGTTGCCGCCACCCCCTCCACCCCCGTCGCCGCCTGGGCAGCAAGGGTGGCTATGGCTTCCGGGGAAACGTCTATGCCTTCGCCGCGGGACTCCTTCATCACAGTTCCTTCACCCCGTGCTTTATCGAGCTGATGGTGACCTTACCGTCGCTTATGTGGAAACGCATGGTCCTCCCGTAGGTGCCGCCGGTGTCCTCCGCCACCAGCGGTATCCCGAGATCCCGCAACGCCCGCTTGGCCGCCTTGATGTTCCTCTCGCCTATCTGCATCCCCAGGGCGGGGCCCGGTACGTTCTTGGGGTTGGTGGCGCCGGGGATGGTGAACATGCATGCTCCCCCGGCCATCTTGGCGCGCATGTCGCGGCGCCTGGACCCGAGTTTTTCCATCTCCTCGACCACGGCCCGAACGGCCGTGTCCGCGTAACGGCCCGGCCCCCCGGGCTTGCTGATGGCCTTGGAGTCGGGCAGCATGATGTGGGCCATGCCTCCTATCTTCCTCCTCTCGTCGTAGATGGCCACGCCCACGCAACTCCCAAGCCCGTAGCTGGCCAGCACGTGTGGGTTGTGTGTGACGTAATACTCGGCCACCCCGACGTTTACCGTTTCCTCTCCCACTAAGCGCTCACTCCAAGCCTTCCCAGTATTATGTCCAGGGACCCGAGATCGGGGAAAAGGATCAGGTGGCCCCGGATCTTGTGCTGCATGATGTCGAACTCCGTCTCGATGACCAGCACGTAATCCTCTGACTGGCTTATCTCCACCAGTATGAAATCGATGATCGCGCCCGCCATGTCCATGGCGAAGCCGGGCACGGACGGCTTGAGCAGGATGCCGGTCATCTGGGAAAGGGCGTTCAGGTAAGACCCTGCCAGGATGCTCCCCGTCTCCTGCAGGGCGGACTGGGCTACCGTGGAGAGGTCGCCTCCCTCCGCACCGGTGACCATGAGTTGTGCGAGCTCCCGCGCGCTCCCTTCCTCGAGGAGAAGGAGCATGCTGCCCGACGCGTCTCCGCTTATGTGCAGGTAGATGCCCACCACGGGCGTCTCCGCTCCCCCCACCAGCTCCGAAACCCTCACCAGGGGAACCAGCGAGGCCCGCGGGACGCTCAGCATCACCTTCTTGTCCACCATGGTGGAAAGGGCCACGGCGGCGTTGCCGGAACCTATGTTGCCCACCTCCCTCAGTGCATCGAGCTGCAGCGGGGTGAGGCCCTTCCTCTCCGCCATGATTCCTCCTTTCCGCGTACGCCGTTCCCGTTCTTCATCAGGATTCTTCATCAGGATATCAGAGTCGGTATGTCGAGTATAAGCGCGACCTCCCCCGTTCCCAGGATGGTGGCTCCGCCGAACCCCTTTATCCCCTTCAGGAACTTGTCCAGGCTGGTGATGACGATCTCCTGCTGTCCCATCAGCTCGTCCACGGCGATGGCCACGCTGCGTGGCGAGACCTCCACCACCACCACCGGGAAGGCCCCCTTCCCGTTCGTCTCCGCCAGGCCCAGGCAGCGGGAGAGGCGCACCAGGGGAAGGGTCTCGTCCCGCAGGAAGATGACCTCCTGGTTGGAGACGTACTTCACGTCGTGCGCCGATATCACCGCCGTCTCGGCCACCATCCCCAGCGGTATGGCGTAGACCTCCCCCTGCACCTTTACCAGCAGGGCCTGGATGATGGCCAGGGTCAGGGGCAGCTTCAGCGCGAAGGTGGTGCCCTCGCCCCTGGTCGTCTGCATGATGAGCATGCCGCCCAGCGACTCCACCTTGTTCCTCACCACGTCCAGGCCCACCCCCCGGCCGGAAACGCCGCTGACCTCCCTGGCGGTGGTAAATCCCGGCGTGGAGAGTAGGCGCAGGGCCTCATCCTCGCCGAACGAGAGGCGCTCCTCCGCCGATACCAGGCCGGCCTCCAGGGCTGCCTCGAAGACCCTGTCCAGGTCCACTCCCTGCCCGTCGTCGGAGACCTCGATGGAGACGTAGTTGCGGTCGCGCCGCGCCGCGAGCCGTATGCTGCCGCGCCTGGGCTTCCCCCTCGCCTCGCGCTCCTCGGGCGGGTCGATGCCGTGGTCCACGGCGTTGCGCAGGAGGTGCATGAGGGGGTCGCTGATCTCGTCCAGGATGGTGCGGTCGAGCTCTATGTCCCTCCCCTCCATGGAGAAATCGACCTCCTTGCCGCGGTTCTTGGCCAGGTCGCGCACCATGCGCGGGAAGCGGTTGAAGATGTGCTCCACGGGCACCATGCGCGTCTTCATCACCTCGTCCTGCAGTTCCGCCGTGAGCCTCGCCGTCTGGGCGAGGGCCTCCTTGAGCTCCGGTATGTTGTAGGACGAGGCGATCTCCTGCAGGCGGGTGCGGTTGATGACCAGCTCGCCGATGAGGTTCATGAGGTTGTCCAGTCGCGAGATGTTGACTCTCACGCTCTGGGTGCGTACGGTCGGCTGTGTCGCGCCGAGCGGCTCGGGGGGCGCCTCCCTCGTCGCCGCCTCTCTGGGGGCGACCGTCTCCGGGGCCTCTTCCCTCTCCGCCTCCCTTTCTCCCTCCGGCGCGAGGGCTTCCACCTGGTAAACCTCTGCTATGCTCAGGAGGGCCCGTCGTATGTCTTCCTCATCCTGTGCCGTGTCCAGGCTTATCTCGAAGGAGCGCTCGAACTTCTCGTCCTCCAGGTCCTCCATGGAAGGCCTCGAGCCGGTGATCCTCCCCATGCGGGACAGTTTCTTGAAGATCATAAAAACGCGCACCGACTTGAGCACGCAGTCCTTGTCCAGGGTCACCCGGAAGCGCATCCTCCTCGCTTCCCTGGCCTTCCCCTCCGCTGCAGCAACGGGCGCCCCGGCCTCCACGGGCTCCACGGGCCCTTCTTCCGCCCTCTCCTCCGCCTCCTTTTTAACCCTGCGCCTCGCCGCCGCCTCGCTCCCCGTGAACGATGGCCTGGCGCCCCCGTATACCTCCCGCAACGCGCTTATCACCGGCTGGGAGTCGATGACCTCCCCGCTTTCCTCGGCTATGGCGTTGACCATGGCCCCCAGCATGTCGAAGCAGCCGAAGAGTAGGTCCACGATCTCCGTGCTCACCTCGATGTCGCCGCTCCGCAGCCCGTCGAGGACGTTCTCCATCTCGTGGGTCAACTCGGTGAGCTGATCGAACCCCATGGTCGCCGACATGCCCTTCAGGGTATGGGCGGAGCGGAATATCTCCGTGAGGACGTCAGGGTTCCCGGGATCCTTCTCCAGGTCGACCATGGACTGGTTCAAGGCTTCCAGGTGTTCCTGGGCCTCGTTTATGAAGAGTTCCTTGTATTGAGATATGTCCATGTCCATGCCGCGAGCACCCCCGGACCGTCACGGCGGCAAGGTCACAGCAGCTCCAGGATCTTGCCCGGTATCTTCTCCAGCGGCATCACCCAGTCCACGCAACCCCTCTCTATCGCCACCTTGGGCATGCCGAAGACCAGGCAGCTGTCCTCGTCCTGGGCTATGGTGCTTCCCTTGCCTTTCTTTATCCTTTCCATACCCTTGGCTCCGTCGGACCCCATCCCGGTCATGATCACCCCTATCGCGTCCTCTCCGAAGGTCTCCGCCGCGGTGATCATGGTGGTGTCGATGCGGGGCGTGGCTCCTCCCCGGTTCATGGACTCCATGAGCTCCACGCGCGCCGGCCCCCCGTCGCCCAGGCCTATGATGAGATCGTTCCCTCCGGGGGCCACCAGCACCGTCCCCGCGCGCACCTCGTCTCCCTCCTCCGCCTCCTTCACCGGCAACGACGAGATACTGTTCAGCCTGCTCGCGAAGGAACGCGTGAAGACCCCGGGCATGTGCTGCACGATGACGATGGCCGCCGGCGTTTCCTTCGGGAACATGGGCATGATCTCGGAGAGCGCCTTGGGCCCCCCGGCGGAAGCCCCGATCACCACCAGCTTCTCCCCCTCGCGCGCCCTCTTGCCCACCTCGAGCTTCCTGCCCGCCTTCCTCTTGCCGTAACCCCTGCGCACGTGGTCCATGGCCTGGAAGGCGGTCTTTATCTTCATGGCGACCTCGTCGCGCACCTCCTTCACCGCCGAGGGATAATGGCTCGGCTTGGCGATGAAGTCCACCGCCCCCAGCTCCAGGGCCTTGAGCGTCGGCGAGGCCCCCTTCTGCACCAAGGCACTGAGCATCACCACCGGGAGGGGATGCTTGCGCATGATGTACTCCAGCGCCGTCAGTCCGTCCATCTCCGGCATGTGGATATCCATGGTGACGACGTCGGGCTCCAGCTCGCGCACCGCGCGGATGGCCTCTATGCCGTTGGAAGCGGTCCCCACCACCTCCATCTCCGGGTCGGCGGTTATCACGTCCCTCAAGAGCTTGCGCACCAGAGCGGAGTCATCGACGATCAGAACCCTTATCTTCTGGGGCAAACGACTCACCTCCTCCCCCTGCGGGGAGAAACGTCTCAGCTCTTGAGCGCCTTCTCTACCGCCTCGATGACCTTCGATGGCTGGAAGGGCTTGATGATGAAGTCTTTCGCGCCTGCCTCAAGTGCCTCGACCACCAGCGGCTGTTGCCCCATGGCGCTGCACATAAGGATCTTGGCGTTGGGGTCTATCTTCATGATCTGCTTGACCGCCTCGATGCCGTCCATCTCGGGCATGACGATGTCCATGGTCACGAGGTCCGGCCTCATCTCCTTATACCGCTCCACGGCCTCCACGCCGTTTTCGGCCTCGCCGATCACCTCAAAACCGTCCTTGGACAGGATGTCCCTGATCATCATGCGCATAAACAGGGCGTCATCGACGATCAGCACGGTCGGCGCCATCCCTTCCTCCTTTCCCTCCTCTCATATCTATATATATCGTATTTTCCCACCGGCTCCCTAAAAGCTGTCGGCACCTTAAAACCCGAGCCCGGCCATTTCCTCCAGGGACAGGACCTTGGTGAGGTCGAGGAGGATTATCAGCCGGTTGTCGTGCTTTATGACGCCCGTCAGAAAGGCGGCCGACACGTCCGCCGCCAGGGTGGGGCTGGGCTCCAGCGCGTCGGCATCCACCCGCAGAACCTCCGAAACGGAGTCCACGATCATCCCCACCTTCACGTCCCCCGCCTCCACGACGATGATGCGGGTATCCCCGCTGCGCTCCTGCGCCTCGATGTTCAGGCGCTTGGCCAGGTCGATGACGGCGATTATCTGCCCGCGCAGGTTTATTATCCCCTCCACGAAATGGGGACTCTTGGGCATGCGGGTGATCTCCTCCATGCGCATTATCTCGCGCACCTGGGTGACCTCCACGGCAAACTCCTCCCGCCCCAGGCTGAAGACCACCAGCTGGAGCTCCTCCGCCGCCCTTGTTTCCTCGACCATGGGCACCGTCCCCCTTCGACGTCACCTTCCTGCAGCGGGTGAGCGGTCCTCACACCAACTATATATCACGCCACCACCCCCCTCAACGCGCGTTCCCCTCACGTCCTGAATTCACGCTGCATGGCGCGCAGGCGGTTGGCGATCTCCTCCAGTTCCTGGGCCGCCGCCGTCACCTCCTGCATGGCCGCGGTCTGCTCCTGGATGGAGGCGGAGACCTCCTGCGTGGAGGCCGCCGACTCCTCCGCGATGCCTGCGATGGAGTTCATGGCCTCCACCACCTTGCCGCTCTTCTCGAAAACCTGCTGCGTCGCCTCGTAGATGGAGGAGACCTGGCTGGCGATGCCCCTCGAGACCTCGTCTATCTCCTCCAGCATGACCCGCGCTTCCCCCACCACCATGTTTCCCTCGTCCGCCACCAGCGTTCCGCCCTCCATGCCCTCGATGGTCCTGTCGATGCCCCTCTGGATCTCCCGCACCAGGTTCGCGATCTGTGAGGCGGCCTTCGCGGATCCCTCCGCCAGGTTGCGCACCTCGCCGGCCACCACCGCGAATCCCCGCCCCTGTTCCCCGGCCCTGGCGGCCTCGATGGCCGCGTTGAGGGCCAGGAGGTTGGTCTGGTCCGCGATGGAGGTGATGACGTCCACGATGAGCCCTATCTGTGTGGAGTGCTCTTCCAGCTCCCTCACCGCCCTCGCCGAGGCGTCCACGGTCTGCTTGATCTGCTGCATCTTGTCCGCCGCGCGGTGGACCGCCAGCACTCCCTTCTGCACCGTGTCCTGCGCCTGGGCGCTGAACCTGCTTGCCTCCTGCGAGCTCTCCGCCACCCGGGAGATCTCGTCCACGATCTCGCTCACGGTGCCCTGGGCCTGCATGATGGCGTTGACCTGTTCCTCGGCCCCGCGCGCCAGCTGGGCCACCGTGTTCGCCGTTTCCTGCGAGGTCATGGTCGTCTCCCGGGAGACGCTGGACATGGTCTCGCTGGCCGTGGTCAGCTGGTCGGCCGTTTCCGCCTGCTCCCTGATCATGGCGCGCATGGAATCAGCCAGTGCGTTCATGGCCTCCGCGAAATTGCGCAGTATGCCCGCGCGCCTCTCGTCGGCGTGCGCGGTGAAGTCCTTCTGGCGCAGCCTTTCCAGGACGATGTTCAGGTTGCGCACGGGTAGCATGTATATGTACAGCACCAGGGTCGCCGCCACACCGAGGACCACGGACACGACGACGAAGCCGAAGAGCAGCCCGACCAGCGCCGGCGACCAGGAGAGCCTGTCGCCGGCGTAGGCGATGCCCACGCTTCCCGCCAGCCCGAGGGGGAAGACGATCGCCGCCGTGATGGTCATGAACCTGACGATGATGGATGCCGTCTTCCTGTTGACCTCTTTTTCCAGGGGCTCCACTTCACGCACCTTTCCTTGCGCCTCTCACACCTTGAAGCCGCCCACGAGCTGGTTGAGCTTCTCCGCCATGGCGGCGAGCTCCGCCGCCGCGGCCGCCATCTCCTGCATGGACGCCGTCTGCTCCTCCACCGTCGCCGAGGCCTCCTCCGAGGACGCGGCGGTCTCGTCGGCGATGCTCGCGATCTCGGTGATGGCCTTGAGGGCCTCCTCGTTCTCCGCCACCTGCCTCTTGGTGATCTCCGCGATCTCGCTGGCGTAGCGCGACGTGGTCTCGATGGATACCGCGATCTCCCTCAGCGCCCTTCCCGCCCTTTCCACGACCTCCGTGCCGCCCCTCACCTGCTCGATCGCCGCGTCGATGCTGCCCCTCATCTTGTTGACTCCCGACTCGATCTCGCGGATGAGGTTGGAGATCTGCTCGGCCGACTTGCGGGAGTTCTCCGCCAGGCTCCTCACCTCCTCGGCGACGACGGCGAAGCCCCGCCCCTGCTCTCCCGCCCTGGCGGCCTCGATGGCCGCGTTGAGGGCCAGGAGGTTGGTCTGGTCGGCCACGCTGGTGATCACGTCCACGATGATGCCGATCTGCATGAACCTCTCCTCCAGGCCTGCGCTGGCCTCCACCACGGACTCCGCGGCCTTGCGGATGACCTCCATGGCCCCCGCCGTTTCCACCGCCGCCTCGGCCCCCTTCTGCGCTATCTCGATGGCCTCGTTGGCCGCCTGGTTGGAAAGCCCCGCCTTCTCCGCCATCTCCTGGATGGAGACGTTCATGACTTCCATGGAATGCGAGGTCTCGAGCACCCTGCGGGCCTGCTCCTCCCCTCCCTTGGCGATGTGGGCGATGGTGCTCGATATATCCTGGCTCGATGCGTTCATCTGCTGGATCACAGCGGAAACCTGCTCGGCGCTGTTGCTCAGCTCGCCCGCTATCCTCCCGATCTCCGCCACCGAGCCGCGCAGGGCCGCTATCATGGTGTTGATGGAATCCGCGAGCTCCCCGAAGGTATGCCGGTCCCGTACCACGATCTTGCGCGTGAGGTCCCCGTCCCCTCCCGCCACCTGCTGTACCTGCCAGGTGATCTCCTTTACCGTCCCCGCAAGCCAGCGGTACACGAACACCGCCGCCGCCGCCCCCAGGACCGCCTCCAGCACCAGCACGACCACGGCGAACGGCAGCGCCCCCTCCAGGATATCGCCCACGGACGCGATCTCTTCCCGCGCCTCTCCCGTCTCCGCCGCCTCGGCCGCCCTGTCCGCGCGCGAGGCTCCCGATGCGAAAACGGCGATCCCCGCGACGCAGAACGCCAGGGACACCGCCATGAAGGCGACGGCGCAGGCCAGCGCCGCCCCGCGCGTGCTCATGCCAAAGCGCGACGTTCCGCTCTTATCGGCGGTCTTTTCCATGCTTTTCCCTCCAAGCTCTCAGGATCGATTCGCGAGCGGCCGCGGCACCGGCCTGCGCCCTCCCGGCCGATACCACGGTCCGCGGTCCCGGAAAAATGCCGCTATGGCCTTTTTCGGCATCGTTCCGTTATAGTTTTATATTCATCCAGCACTTCTTCCTTCCCGTGGGCCGCTCCCGCCGCGTGCCTCCGCGGCCGGGGCCGGTATGCCCGGCGCCCTGCCGCCCTCGACACACCGCTCGCTGCCCTATTGCCGCATATACACCCTTTCCCTTCTCCGGTAGGGCACGAAGCCGCTGTCCTCCGATCTAACTATGGCCTCGCTCTTTCCCAGCACGAGAAAGCCCCCGGGCCTCAGGCACCTGCGGAAGATCTCCAGTATCGCCGCCTGCTTTTCCTTCTCGAAGTAGATCAGCACGTTGCGACAGAGGATGAGGTCGAGCTGGCGCAGGGGCGGGGGCTTCACCAGGTCCAGGAGGAGAAAGCGCACCGGACGCTTCACCTCCTCGCGCACCATGTACCCGCTCGCGAGCGGCAGGAAATGGTCTTCCGCCCTGATGCCCGGGAGCAACCTTATCTCCTCGTAGATGCCCAGCTTTGCCTTCATCAGCGCCTTGTCGTCGAGGTCGGACGCGGTTATGCGGACCGTCCACGGTTCCTCTCTCTTTGTCTTACCAATTTCTTCTAAAAACAGGATGGCTAGGGAGTACGGCTCTTCCCCCGTCGCACAACCGGCGCTCCATGCCCGCAGGCTGTATATGCGCTGCTCCCTCTTGTGCCGCATTATCTCCGGGATGACGTGCGACCTCAGCGCCTCGAACACGTCCTGGTCGCGGAAGAACTCCGTCACGTTGATGGTGAGGTCGTTGATGAGCCTCCTGGCCTCGCCGGGATCCTGCCGCAGGAGCTGGCGGTACTCCAGGTAATCCGAACACCCGGTCGCCCGCATGCGTACCCCTATGCGCCTTTTCAGGTAGTTGGGTTTGTACTGTTTCAGATCGAGTCCGATCTGCTGGTTGAGGTGTCGCAGCAGCAGCTCGAGCCCCTGCTCCTCGCGTTCACTTCCTATCGCTTCTCCCCGGCAACCCGCCATCGTCGTCCTCGCCTCGCGCCGTCCTTGCGCCTGCCCGCGCCTCTTCCCTTCCGCCGCGGGGCAGGTGCGCCGTTGAGCATCCCGTCAAAGGGATTTATCGACTTGCCGCAGGCCCACCTTGATCTGGCGGGCGATCCCTTCGGCGCCCTCCCCCCTTTTTCCGCCCGCCATCCCGCTTCCCCTCGGCTTCCCGCTCCTTGCCGCCATCTCCCCTGCCCTTTCCCGCCCTTCCCGCATCCTTGGTCCCTCCCGCAAGCGCGTACGTGCTCGCTCTTCCTTCCCGCGGCCGCCCCCGAGCCCGCCCGCATACCGGGCCCTTGCCGGCCGCGCCATTCCCTCCCGTCGCGGGACATCCGCCGCGAGGCTGCCGGCCCGGCGCCCAGCCCTCCGGCACGGGCGGCGCGCGTTTGTTCCTGCCCCGGTATCCGGGCTCGCGCCGCGGAAGCCCGCCCACCTGCAACCACTCCTCCCTGCTGGTATACTACATCTCAAGCGTTGGCGGCCCTCGCGCCGCGGGCCCGTCGGCAAGAGAGGTGTTGAGGGATGTCCCCGAAGTACGTGCTCGATCCTTTCGGCGAGAAGTACGCTCACCGGACCTCCAGCATGCTCTCATCGGAGATCCGGGACCTCCTCGAGGTCACGGCCCGCCCCGACATCATCTCGCTCGCCGGGGGCCTCCCCTACACGCAGGCCTTCGATCCCCGGGTGGTGATGCGCCTGGTGAGAAGGGTCATCGAGGAGGACTGCGCCTCCGCGCTGCAATACGGGCCCACGGACGGGTATGCGCCCCTGAAGCACAGCCTCGCGGAGGTGATGCGCGAGGAGGGAACTCCCTGCCTTCCCGAGGACATCATCGTCACCAACGGCGCCCAGCAGGGGTTGGAAATAATTTCCAAGATATTCCTCAACCCCGGCGACCACATCGTGACGGAGGCGCCGAGCTACGTGGGCGCCCTGCAGAGCTTCCTCAGCTACCAGCCCGAGATACACGCCATCCCCATGGACGAGAAGGGCATGGACCTCGGCGGGCTGCGGGAAACCCTGCGCGCGCTGGCGGAAAGGGGAGAGCGGGTGAAGTTCATCTACACCGTGCCTAATTTCCAGAATCCGGCAGGCATCACCATGAGCCGCGAGCGCCGTTACGCGCTCCTCGAGACGGCGGAGGAGTTCGACTGCCTGGTGGTGGAGGACAACCCCTACGGCATGCTGCGCTTCGAGGGCGATCCCGAGCCCACCCTGCGCAGCCTCGACGAGGGAAGGGTGGTATACCTCGGCACGCTCTCCAAGATATTCTCCGCCGGCATGAGGATAGGGTGGGTGGCCGCCCCCCACCCTATCCTGGAAAAGCTTCTGCTGGCCAAGCAGTCGGCCGACCTCTGCACCTCCTCGTTCACCCAGAGGATCGCCCACCTCTACTTCGCGGAGGAGGACTGGCGAGGACAGCTCCGGCAGCTGGTGGAGATATACCGGGAGCGGAGGAACACGCTTCTCTCCGCCCTGGAGGAGTTCCTGGGAGAGCTGTGCAGCTGGACGCGCCCGCAGGGTGGGCTCTTCGTCTGGGCGACCCTTCCCGATTACATCAACACTTCCGAGATGCTCGCCTCCGCCATCGACGCCAAGGTGGCATACGTTCCCGGCAGCGGTTTCTTCCCGTACAAGGGCGGAGAAAACTGCATGCGCCTCAATTTCAGCTACGCGGAGCCGGACGTGCTCTGGGAGGGCGTGAGGCGGCTGGCCAAGGTCGTGAAGAGAGAGGTGGCGCTGGCCGAGTCCCTCGGCCTGCGCAAAAAATCCGCCGATGGCGGCGCCGGCGATGAGGAATAGGGGGTTGAACGCCATGCGTATCGGTATCCTTATGGGGGGCAGGTCCCTGGAGAGAGACATCTCCCTTCGCTCGGGGAGGAGGGTCTCGCATGCCCTGCGGGAGCTGGGGCATGAGGTCATCGAGTACGACGTGGACGAGACCCTCGTCCCGAGCCTGAAGGACGCCGGGCTCGACCTCGTCTACATCTCCCTGCACGGCAAGTTCGGCGAGGACGGCACGGTGCAGGAGTTGTTGGAGATCATGGACATCCCCTACACGGGGCCCGGAGTCTATTCCAGCGCCGTGGGCTTCAACAAGGCGCTGAGCAAGGAGATCTTCCGGCGCCACGGAGTCCCCACCCCGCCTTTCTTTGTGCTCAGCGAAGCGGCTTTCCGGGAAATGGGCTCACTGCACGCCCTTCCCCTCATAGCCACGAAGCTGGGCTTTCCGCTGGTGGTCAAGCCGGTGGCGCAGGGCTCCGCCCTGGGGGTGCGTGTGGTCCACGAGGAGGAAGGGCTGCCGGAGGCCGTGCGCTCGGCGCTTCACTACGACGACCGCGTGCTCCTCGAGCGTTACGTGAGCGGTACCGAGGTGGCCGTGAGCATCCTCGGAAACGAGGAGCTGGAGGTGCTTCCCGTCGTGGAGATCGTTCCCCGCAGCGGCTTCTTCGATTTCGACTCGCGCTACACGCTGGGCGCCACCGACTATTTCTGCCCCGCCAGGCTCGACGGGGAGGTCGCCGGAAGGGTCGTGGACGCGGCCCTGCGCGCCCACCGGGCCCTGGAGTGCCAGAACGTATCGCGTGTGGACATCATCGTGGATGGGGAGGGGGTTCCCCAGGTCCTGGAGTTGAACATAAGCCCCGGCATGACGGAGTCCAGCCTTCTGCCCATGGCCGCGGAGGCCGCGGGCCTGAGCTTCCGCGACCTGGTAGGCAGGCTGGTGCGGCTCGCTCTGGAAAAATATTCCTGAAGCATCCCTGCTGCCCTGGAGCCTCGGTCGCGCCCTCAGGAACCGGGACCCGCCGCCGCTATCCCCATCTCCTCCAGGATGCGCCGCAGGTCTTTCTCTCCCTTGAACTCTATGACGATCTTCCCTTTTCTCTTCCCCTGCAGGACCTTGACCTTCGCTTTCAGGCCGGCCGCGATGATCTCGGCGTACTCCTCCAGCGCCCTCGGCTTTTCCTTTGCCTTCTCCCTGTCGCCTGCTCCCTCCAGGCGCCTGCGGACTATCTCCTCCGTCTGCCTTACCGACAGACCCTCGTCCACTATGCGCTGCAGGAGCACCGACTGGTAAGGATCTCCTTGCAGCGCGAGGAGTGCGCGGGCGTGCCCGGGCGAGATCTCTTCGGCTACTATGGATGCCTGAACCTCAACTGGAAGTTGAAGCAAGCGAAGCGCGTTCGCCACCGCCGACCTGCTTTTGCCCACCTTTTGCGATATCTCCTCTTGCGTAAGGCCGAAGTCCTCCATCAGCTGCCGATAGGCTGTTGCTTCCTCGATGCCGTTGAGGTCGTCCCGGTGGAGGTTCTCCACCAGCGCCACCTCCAGGCATTGTGAGGCCTCGGCCTCCCGTATGACCGCCGGGATGGCCTTTATGCCCGCCATCTGGGCGGCTCTCCACCTGCGCTCTCCCACCAGCAACTCGTAGCCCGTTCCCGAGGGCCGCACGATCACCGGCTGCACCACCCCGTGTTCCTTCAGGGATTCGGCCAGCTCTTCCAGGCTCTCTTCCTTGAACTTCTTCCTGGGTTGCAGGGGGTTGGGGGAAATGCTGTCCACTGGTATCATCTCCTGGCGCGCCTGCTCCGCGGACACGCTGGAGGTGATCAACGCATTCAATCCCTTTCCAAGGCCTCTCTTAGTCATGGGATATCACTTCCTTCGCCAACTCGTGGTACGCCTCCGCACCCCTCGAATGTGGGTCGTACTCGGCTATGGGCTTGCCGTAGCTGGGCGCCTCGCTAAGCCTTACGTTCCTCGGGATGACCGTCTGGAAGGTCTCCCTGGGATACTGCCTGCGAACCTCCTCCATCACCTGGCGGGAGATGTTGGTGCGCGCGTCGTGCATGGTGAGGAGTATCCCCCCGATGCGTAGTTCAGAGTTAAGGTAGACCTTTATCTTTTCGATGGTCCGCAGCAGCAGCACCAACCCCTCGAGCGCGTAATACTCGCACTGTATGGGGATGATGACCTCATCGGCGGCCGCCAAGGCATTAACGGTGAGCAGGCCCAGGGAGGGCGGGCAGTCTATAAGGATGATGTCGTATTCGCCCCTCACCTGCTCAAGGCTCTTTCTCAGTCTGCTTTCCCTGGAAAGCATGGATACCAGCTCTACCTCCGCACCGGCCAGTCGCAAGGATGAGGGCGCTATATCCAGGCCCTTCGTAGAGGTCGGGATGATGATCTCCTTGATGGGCACCTCGTTGACCAGTACGTCGTAGATCTGCTGGCCATCCGTGTAGGGGCCGATCCCGAGGCCGCTGGTGGCGTTGCTCTGGGGGTCCAGGTCGACGACGAGCACCCTTTTCCCCTCGATCGCCAGGTAGGCTCCGAGGTTAATGGCGGTTGTGCTCTTGCCCACCCCGCCTTTCTGGTTTGCTATTGCCATCACCTTCGCGGGGCGTGGGCCCCCGTTCTCAAGCTTCTGCTCATCACCCCACAATTTTCTCACCTCGCGCTTTGCTCATACCCTCACCGCCTGCCTTCTCCTGGAGCCCGACGGCGGCATGCGGCATTCCTGTGCTCCGCCATCGATGTCGCGTTTCGCTCAGGATATCTTCCCGCAGCCCCAGGCCTTGCCATTGTCGCTCTTTCTCAGCAAAACGAGGTACAGGTCCTTCTGCACGATCCTCTGCGTGGACCTCACGGCCTCCATGCGCCAGCCATCAATTCCCGGCACGGCCGATTTCTTCCTGACCGTCTCCATGTCCTTCTTCCCTAGGTAAAGAAGGGCGATACCCCCCTCGGCAAGGAGGGGCCTCGCCATGCGGCACAGGCGTAACGGCTCCATCACCGCCCTCGCAAGCACCAGGTCGAAAGCGTTCTGCATATCCTCAACGCGCCTTGCCTCCTCCAGCCGCCCCGCATAGACCTGCGCCCCTTCCAGCGCGAGCGTTTTGCATATATGCCTGAGAAACGTCACCTTTTTCCTCTGTGCCTCCATCAGCGTCAGGGGGAACGGCCCCCCCATGATGTAGAGCGGAACCCCGGGCATTCCCGCGCCGGCACCGATGTCCAGAACCTCTTGCGAGCCGCCGAGTAACCCCTTTACGGCAAGGGGCGTTATCGCGTCCACGAAGAGCCCCACCAGCTCCTCGGGCCCCAGCTTCCTGCCCACCAGGTTGTATGCCCTGTTCCAGCGCACCAGCTCCCTCAGGTAAAGTGCCGCCTTCTCCTTCTGTTCCTCCCCGAAAGAGAGGCCCATCCTTTTCGCCGCCCTATCAAGCGAGTATGCCAGCACTTCCGCAATCCTGTTGCGTTCTTCCTGCATCAAAGCGCTCCCGGCCGCCATCACCGCCAAGATTTTCGCTCCAGGGCTCCCTTTTGCCCTGCAAACGAACTGCCCGGGCGTGTTTGCGAGATTTTCGCCCGGCCAAAGCCCACGACAATCCCTGTGTATGACAATTTAACCCATGTCAAGCTGTTTTTGCTATATTATATTTTCTATTTATTTCTATTCCGCCCGGCTTTTTCCTTTCATGGCTGAAGGCCCCGGTCCTGCTCCTGCTCTCAACGCCCCGTTGCCCCCATTTCCCATACCCTTTGCCTGCGTGAAGACTGCTTCAAGATCTTTCATTCCTTTCCCTACGAATTAACCTCTAATATGCGGGTTTTCACGGGCTCTCGCGTATCTCCTTGACCTTTTCATGCGCCCGCATGTTCCAGGCGGCGCACGCTTATCGCGCTTGTACGCGCTTATCTGGGGTTTGGTTTTCGAGCTCCGGCGTCGCCGGGTTTTTGCCTGGCTGCCCGTTCACTTGCCATGTCCATACATGTTTCACGTGAAACAGAACATCGGCATTTCCGCCAATTGTGCTTGAACGGGTCATAATGGCAGGGGTCTTAACCTGAAGTAACGCTTTAGCCTTTGCGCGGCTTGGTCGTGTTTCACGTGAAACGTACCGCTGCGGCTCTCCGTCTCCGCCTCACGCGGGCGAGATGATCACCCTTCTCTGGGGCTCTTCTCCCTCGCTCTTGCTCTCGACTCCGGGAATGTCTTTAAGTGCGTCGTGTATTATTTTTCTTTCCCTTGAGCTCATGGGGTCCAGCCTGACGGGCCTTCCTGTGGTAACCGCCTTTTCGGCCATCCTTTCCGCATATTCCCGCAGCTTCTGCCTTCTACGCTCGCGATACCTCTCCACGTCGATGGTTATTCTTCTCTCCTCCCCGCAATTTCTCCGTATTATCACGGTCACCAGGTCCTGCAGGGCCTGCAGCGTCGCCCCGCCCTTCCCGATCAGTATACCGAGCCCGTCTCCCCACACATCCACGTGGATTTCTTCCTCGTCTTCCCAGGACGTCACGCGTGTTCTCAAGTTCATCATGTTGACGATGTCCACCACCACGCTCTTCGGGGTAACAGATCTCTCGATGGCCTCCATGCTTCCTCCCCTTATTACCTCGGCCGCCCGCGCAAGAGCCGCCTTAAAGTCAGCGCTTCTTGTGTGGCGGCGGTCCCTTTGGTTTTTTCTTCTTGGGGGGCGCTTGTCCCCGTGTTGGCTTGGGCGGAGTTCCTCCGCCGGCGCCCTTTCCCCTGGCAGGAGTCGTACCGGCGCCCTTCTTACCGGCCGGCTCCGCTTTTCTTCCCGCCGGTTGCGTCGCCTTTTTTCCCTGCGGGCCCGCGGGCTTTTTCCCGGCAACCGCGGCCTTGCCTTCCCCGGCTTTTGCTTTCATGCCGGGTTTTGCCCCACCCGCCACCGCCTTTTTTCCCGCGGACTCCGCCTTGGCCGCAATGGGCGCCTTCTCTTCTTTTTTAAACCTCTTGTCGTACAACTCCATCCCCAACTGCTGTAATATCTGCAGAATATTGGTGGTCAGCCAGTAAAGCACCACGCCCGCCGGAAGGCTTATCCCTATAAACGCGGTTATCAAGGGCATGATTATGAGCATGTTCTTCTGCCGCGGGTCACTCATCACCTGCTTCTGCGAGTACCAGGTCGACGCCGCCAGCAATATGATGAGCACGAAGGTGGGGTCGGCTGTGCGCGTTGTGTCCGCCAGGTTTCCCAACCACAGGAAGCCTGCGCTTTTCGTTATGGGAAGCGCGGCGTAGGCCGCCGTTGCTCCCTGTCCAAAACCGGGCAGGTTCTTGAATATCGCGAACGTGTTGCCAACGATTATCGCCGGCGGTGTCATGAGGTACTTCCTCAAAACGGTGAACAGGGCGAAGAAAACCGGCATCTGCAGTAAAAGAGGAAGGCAGCCCCCCAGGGGGTTCACCTTGTTCTCCTTGTAGAATTTCATCATCTCCTGGGAGAGCTTTTCCTTGTCGTCCTTGTACTTCTCCTGCAGCTTCCTGATCTCGGGCTGGATCTTCTGCATGGCTATCATAGACCTGGTCTGCCTGATGGTGAGTGGCAGCAACACCATCTTTATAAGGAGGGTCAGAAGGATTATGGCTATGCCGTAGCTTCCGGAAAACTTGTAGAACGCCTGCAGCAGGAAGTTGAGCCCCGCAACAATTCCGTTCCATATATCGCCGAACGCATTCATCGTATCTCTATCCCTCCGGTAGAGGGTCATAGCCTCCGTCGTTCCAGGGGTGGCAGCGGCATATTCTGCGTACTCCCATTGACACTCCCCTTACCGCACCGAATCTCTCGACCGCCTGTATCATGTACTGCGAACACGAGGGGTAAAAGCGGCATCTCGGCGGCGTCCAACTCGATATCAGGGCCCTGTAAGCCTTGATCATTCCCACCACTATCCTTGCGCCTATCGCGCTTTTTTCCTTGTTCTTTGCTTTTCTCACTTTCCCAGCCTTCTTATGTCTTCCTCTATGCTTTTGAAGTCGGCCTCGAGGCATCTCCTTCCCGCTATTATCACTATATCCTCGCTCTCAGGCAAAAAGGAGGCGTTTCTTCTCAGCGCCTCCTTCACCCTTCTCCTTATCCTGTTCCGCTCAACGCTCCTGCCCGCTTTCCTGGAAACGGTTATTCCTATCCTGGTAATCCCTTCCTTTTGGGGAAGCCTGCAGACGACTATTGTTTCCAGTTTTTCCCTGCTTCCGCCCTGCAACACCTTCTTGAACTGGCGGCTCTTCTTCAGGGTTTCCATGCGGTATCAAGCGCTCAGGCGCCTTCTGCCCTTCAGCCTCCTCCTCTTCAGGATGGCCCGGCCGGCGCGCGTGCTCATCCTCCTGCGGAACCCGTGGTTCTTTTTCCTTTTTCTGGTATTTGGCTGATATGTTCTTTTCATCTCCTTACCTCCAAAAAAGCAGGAAAATTATATCTGCGGCCCCTATGGGTGTCAAGGAAACCCACCCCTTCCCCTTCCCTCTCTTTTCTTTCTCCTCTCCCGTCTTGCTCCCCAGGTGGTCCTGTTGTTTTTTTCGTACGTCTTCGCTTTCCCGCCGCTTTCTTTCTCTTAAACACTTCAACCTCGCTCGTCCGTTCGCGCTGCGCCCCCAACCTCGTCCCAGCGATCATCCCGACGCCGCCGCGTCTGGCATACGGCATCATGCCGGAAAGCGCTATGCTTCCCGTTATCGATATGCCCGGGGTGGCCTATAACGTGCATTATTGTGATGGTCGCGCTTGTTGATATTTAAGAGCGATCGCATTGCTGAAAAAGAGGTTGGATCGCGAGGAATTCGCTTTTCAACAGCTGTGCAAAATCCTGTGGAAAACTTTTCGATAGCGCTTTTATGCTGGGCTTTCGCACACTTTGCCATATAGCAGAAAATTCCATCAAGAAAGTGCCGAAACCCACTTGCGGGGGCTTCAAGGGCTGTAATAGAATACCCCCGGAGAACGACCGTGAGACCTGCCTCGGGGGATGATCAGATGACCTCAAAAGACGGTTCTTTATGGGATAAATATAAGAAGATCATCCTCGACCGCTTTCCCGACTCCTTCTCTATGTGGCTTAAAAACGTGCATTTTGACCACGTGGACGGAAACGCCCTCGTCCTCTACACCAATAACGTATTCACAAAGGAGTGGGTGGAAAAACGCTTTCTTAACCTTATACGAGAGGTTGTTGCAGAGAGCGGGGACGGCATAACCGACGTCAGGCTAACGTTCAAGGACAGGCGAAAGGGGAGCGGCCGAAAGCCCGTCTACCTTGACGTGAACATCCTCGATGAGGACAGCTCTCCAGAGGACCTCAGCCCGAGGTTCACTTTCGAGACCTTCATCATAGGTCCAAGTAACAGGTTCGCCCACGCGGCTGCCCTTTCCGTATCGGAAAACCCCACCTGTTTCAACCCTCTCTTCATCTACGGGGGTGTGGGGCTCGGCAAAACACACCTGCTGCACGCTATCGGGCACTACACCAGAAAGCTCTACCCTAACTTAAAAGTTCAGTACGTGCCGACCGAAAAGTTCGTAAACGACTACATCGAGGCCGTTCGCGAGAACAGCTTTCCCTCCTTTCAGAAGACCTACCGTTCCTGTGACGTCCTTCTACTTGACGATATCCAGATCCTGGCCAAAAAAGAGCGCATCCAGGAGGAGTTCTTTCACACCTTCAACGACCTCTATAACAACAACAAACAAATCGTTCTGAGCAGCGACCGCACGCCCAATGAAATCCCCACCCTCGAGGACAGGTTGAAATCCCGTTTTGGCTGGGGGCTCATCACCGACATCCAGCCTCCGGATCTCGAAACGCGCATCGCCATTCTCCAGAAGAAAGCGGCCCTTGACAGGAGAGAGGTGCCTTACGAGGTCATCGAGTACATAGCCTCGCGTTTTGATTCCAATATCCGCGAGCTGGAGGGTGCACTCATAAGGGTGGTGGCGCATGCGAGCCTCACCAAGGAGCCCGTAAGCCTCTCCCAAGCCGTAGAGGTTCTTCGAGTCATCCTCCCCGAACAGGAGGCGAGGACGATCACCATAGACGAGATAATCAGGGAGACAGCGGATTGTTTCAATATATCCGTCGAACAGCTCACCAGCTCCAGCCGCTCACGCAACCTGGTCACCGCAAGGCAGGTGTGCATGTATCTCTGCCGTGAGCTTACGGATGCCTCCCTTCCCGTCATAAGCAACGCGCTGGGGGGCCGCCACCACTCCACCGCCATCCATTCCGTGGAGAAGATACGTGCTCTTATCAAGGAGAAGCGTGATATCTATCAAATGGTTCAGAAGATAACCAACCGTTTAAAACACGGTTATCCACAAAAAGTCCCGTAGATGCCGTTGAAGGGTTGTAGAAAAAAAATGACCATGAACACACTCTTTAGAAAAACGACAATTTTATCCGTTCCTTTGTTCATAAAAAGCACTCTTATAAACAGTTTATTTATCCAATATATCCGCCTTCTATCCCTTCTTTTACACGATTTCAACATTATCGACAGGTCATATGATGACTATGAAGAGATTTATTTTATATATCATCCATCATCTTCAGAAAGTCAATAAAAGTGATGCTGATAGACTTTAGTCAGGAGGTATAAAGATGAGATTCAACGCCCTTCGTGATGACCTGGTAAAGGCCGTCCAGACGCTGCAGTATTCCGTAAGCACAAGGGGTATGATGCCCATACTGTCGGGCCTCAAGATAACGTCCGTTCCTGGATCCCTTGTTCTCAACTCCAACGATCTGGAGTCATCAACCACGACGACCTGTGCGGCGCAGGTTGAGGAAGAAGGGACCTGTGTGGTGAATCACAAGCTGTTCATGGAGATATTGAGGGACATGAGGGACGAAAAACTGTCCTTCTACACTGTGGGAAACGAGGCGGTGCTGGAGGGAAGCAGTGCATTTTTTAAGTTGTTCACGCTCCCGGCGGACGAGTTCCCGGCGACTCCCGAGGTGGACTACGAGGTGGCAAGGGGAATAGAGGCTTCCGCACTCATGAAGTCGGTGCAGAGGGTGGCGAGAGCGGCTTCGAAGGACGAGAAGAGGCCGACCCTCACGGGTATCCTCGTGGAATTGGGTGCCGGGAGGATAAAGATGGTGAGCACGGACAGCTACAGGCTCGCGATTGACGCGATAAGCGACGGGTTCGAGATACTCGAGGAAGACGCATACATAATACCGAGCAACGCTCTCCTTAATTTTACAAGGATAATAGGTGGGGAAGAGAAGGTGAGCCTCTACAGGAACGATAACAAGGGGCAGGTAAGGTTGAGCGGCGGTGGAGTGGACTACACGATACGGTTAATAGAGGGGAAGTTCCCCAAATACGAGCAGTTTATACCGGAGGGGGTAGAAAAAAGGGTCATAGTCGGGAAGGAGGAAATGGTAGGGGCCGTAAAGAGGATATCGCTCGTGAACGCGGTGGTCAGGTTCAGTATCGAGGGCGAGGAGCTCACGGTGATGGGGGAGTCGAGGGAGGTAGGAGAGGGAAAGGAAACCCTGAAGGTCGATTATAACGGGGAACCGATGGTGATAGCCTTTAACAGCAAGTTCGTGGAGGACGGCCTGATCTCGGTGGAGGACGAGGAAGTGATGATAGGTGTGACGGAACCGCTGAAGCCGGGAGTGATAAAAGGGAAGGAAAAGGACGATTTCACATACATAATAATGCCCGTAAGGATATAGGAATTGATAAGAAGGATATATCTTGAAAACTTCAGGAACTATCCCGAAAAACAGGTAGAGTTAAAACCCGGGATAAATCTCATAATCGGGGAGAACGGCACCGGCAAGACGAACCTGCTGGAGGCCGTTTTTGTATTGTTGGAGGGAAGATCCCCGCGCACGGCGGATCTGAAGGAAGTGGTGAGGACGGGAGAGGAGAGTGCGCTGGTGAGAGGGTGGGTAGGGGAGGGTGGTGAGGAGAGGGGAGAGACACGGGTCGAAAGGGAAGGAGAGGTGAGGCGGAGAGAAGCGCGGGGTTTCGACGCGGTAGCGTACATGCCTGACGACATCTACCTGGTAAAAGGGGGGCCGGAGGAAAGGAGGAGGTATCTCGACGAGACGGTGGGGCTGGTAAAGAAGGGTTACCGGGAGCTGAGCAGGGAATACGCAAGGATACTGAAGCAGCGCAACGAGGCCATAAGGATGGTAAGAAGAGAGGTATGGGGAAGGGAGAGGATAAGACACTGGAACACCCTGTTGTTGGAAAGAGGAGAGGAGATAACCAGGGAAAGAATGGGGATGGCGGAGAGGGCGACGCGGGCGATGAAAATTTTCGCGTCCGGGTGGGGAGTAGGTGAGATAAGAACCAGGTACTACAGCAATATGCTCACGACGGGGGGAGAGCACGGCGGGGAGGAAAAAGGGGTCGGCGGAAACGAGGAGAAGCTGCGCATGCTCGAGGAAGCCGAGATCAGGAGGGGGATGACCCTCCTGGGGCCGCACAGGGACGAGCTGTTCTTTACGTACAACGGGGAGAGTGCCAGGAGCAGGTGCTCGCAGGGGGAGCAGAAGATTCTG
Source organism: Actinomycetota bacterium (assembly GCA_014360655.1). Taxonomy (NCBI): domain Bacteria; kingdom Bacillati; phylum Actinomycetota; species Actinomycetota bacterium. Next base: position 138,592 of record JACIXC010000003.1, read on the forward strand.
TCGCTCCTCCTGAGATTGGCGCAGGCGGACATCATCGAGGAATACAGCGGAAGGAGACCGGTCCTGCTCCTCGACGACTGCTTCTCCGAGCTGGACGCGAGAAACCGAGAGGCGCTGCTGACGCTGCTCGAGGGCTGGGGACAGGTGATAGTCACGTCGACGGACGATGTGGCCGCGGACGCCGTGTCGGAGAGGATATACCTGTAGGACTATGCAGGGCTTCTGGGGCTGGGGGTCGGCTTGAAGGAGAAGAGGGACGAGGGAAGGGGAGGGGGACCTGTCCCCGGGCGGGGATAAAATGACAGGAGGGAGACGGGGTGGCCGAAGCCTGGGGCAGGGGCACGCGGGGAGGCCGGATGCACGGCCGGCAATGCTGGAATATGTAAAGGGGTTGTACGAGGTTGCGGGAGATAGGGGAACTCGTCAGGGAAATTCTGAGAGGGGCGGGCATGGGTGCCGCGGAGGAGCTCGCGGCGATCAAAGGAGCGTGGGCATCCCTATCCGCCTGTCCGTCCTACGCCGAACCCTACAGGCTGGAGGAGGGCAGGCTGTACGTGAGGGTGGAGTCCCACGTGTGGGCGCAGGAATTCGGTTACGCGAGCGAGACGGTAAGGGAGGAAATAACCAGGAAAACGGGGGTGGAGATCAGGGAGATCATAATAAAGGTAAACGTAAAGTAAAGATTAAGGTCATGTGAAGAGGGAACAACGCCACAACATCCGGCGTCTGCTGGTGATATAATAAAAAGCGGAAAAACATCCGCTGTTACGGGCTAAAAGGCGGGGAGAAAGGGCCGTTCGGGGCCGGATTTAGCGCGTGATAAAGCATGTGGAAACAGGCAAACGGAGGAGAAATGGAGGGAGCGACGGAAAGGACCGAGAGCTACGACGAGAAATCGATAGCCGTTCTCGAGGGGCTGGAGGCGGTAAAGAGGCGCCCCAGCATGTACATAGGATCCACGGGCCCGCGGGGTCTCCACCACCTGGTATACGAGGTGGTGGATAACAGCATCGACGAGTGCCTGGCGGGTTACTGCAAGAACATCTGGATAACCATCCACGGGGACAACAGCATAACCGTCGTGGATGACGGCCGCGGCATACCCGTGGGCATCATGGAGAAGCAGAAGAGGCCGGCGGCGGAGGTGGTGCTGACCACGCTGCACGCGGGCGGAAAGTTCGGGGGCAAGGTTTACAAGGTTTCGGGCGGACTGCACGGGGTGGGGGTCTCCGTGGTCAACGCCCTCTCCAAGTGGCTGGTGCTGGAGGTGGGAAGGGAGGGAAAGGTATACCAGCAGAGATACGAGAAGGGGACACCCGTTAGCGAGCTAAGGGTGGTGGGCGAGACCAACCGCACCGGCACCATCATCAGTTTCGCCCCCGACCCGGACATCTTCGAGACGGTGGAGTTCGATTTCGACACCATCGCCCAGAGGATGAGGGAGATGGCCTTCCTCAACCGGGGCCTCAGGATAGAGATCAAGGACGAAAGAAAGGAGCCGCCCGAGGAGGTGGTTTACAGGTACGAGGGCGGCGTCATCGACTTCATCAAGCACATCAACGCCAACAAGGACCCGCTACACGGCAGGATAATATACATGTGCGCCGAGCAGGAGGACGCCCAGGTCGAGATCGCCCTCCAGTACAATAAGGGGTACGTGGAGAACATCTACACCTTCGCCAACAACATCAACACCCACGAGGGCGGGTCCCACCTGGCCGGCTTCAAGGCCGCCCTGACCAGGGTCATCAACGATTACGGGCGCAAGAAGGGCTTCCTGAAGGAAAAGGACCAGAACCTCATCGGGGAGGACGTGAGGGAGGGGCTGGCAGCGATCGTCAGCGTTAAACTGCGCGAGCCGCAGTTCGAGGGGCAGACGAAGACGAAGTTGGGCAACACGGACATCAAGGGGTTCGTGGAGTCCACGGTGAACACGAAGCTCGCGGAGTGGTTCGAGGAACACCCCAGCGAGGCCCGGGCCATCCTCACGAAGGTCATAGGGGCGTCCAAGGCGCGCATAGCCGCCAGGAACGCCAGGGAGCTGACGCGCCGCAAGGGCCTGCTGGAGAGCACGTCGCTGCCGGGAAAGCTCGCCGACTGCTCCATGAGGGACCCCTCTCTCTGCGAGATATACCTGGTGGAGGGGGACTCGGCAGGCGGGTCGGCGAAGCAGGCCCGGGACAGGCGCTTCCAGGCCATACTGCCGTTGAAGGGAAAGATATTGAACGTGGAGAAGGCGCGCCTGCACAAGATCCTGAACAACAGCGAGATACAGGCCATCATCTCGGCGGCGGGCACGGGCATCGGGGAGGAGTTCGATATCTCCAGGGCGCGCTACCACAAGGCCATAATCATGACCGACGCCGACGTCGACGGCGCCCACATCCGCACCCTCATCCTCACCTTTTTCTTCCGCTACATGCAGGAGATGATAGAGGCGGGGTACGTGTACATCGCCCAGCCGCCCCTCTACCGCGTGCATTGCGACAAGACCGACTACTACGCCTACAGCGACGCGGAGATGGAAGAGCTCCTGTCGCGCTTCGACGGCAGGAAGTACGAGATCCAGAGGTACAAGGGCCTGGGCGAGATGAACGCGGAGCAGCTCTGGGAGACGACCATGAACCCCGAGAAGCGCGTACTGATGCAGGTAACCCTGGAGGACGCGATAATCGCCGACGAGATTTTCAACACCCTCATGGGTGACGACGTGGAGGCGCGACGGCGGTTCATCCAGAAACATGCCAGGAACGTCCGCTTCCTGGACATATGACGCGAAGCCACCGCGCATCGAGCGATTGAGCACACTGCGACGATCCTGATCCTTGGGAGGAAGAGAGAATGGTGCAAGCGCTCGCCGGAAAGATAAAGCCCGTGGAGATCGAGGAGGAGATGAGGCGCTCCTACATGGATTACGCCATGAGCGTGATCGTGGGCAGGGCGCTCCCGGACGTGAGAGACGGCCTCAAGCCAGTGCACAGGCGCATACTCTACGGCATGTTCGAGCAGAACCTCACGCCCAACCGGCCTTACCGCAAGTCGGCGAGGGTGGTGGGCGACGTGATGGGAAAGTACCATCCCCACGGCGACGCGGCCATCTACGACACCCTGGTGCGCATGGCGCAGGACTTCTCGTGCCGCTACGAGCTGGTGGACGGGCACGGCAACTTCGGATCGGTGGACGGCGACAGCCCGGCGGCGATGCGCTACACCGAGGCCAGGCTGTCGCCCATCAGCATGGAGATGCTGCGCGACATAGACAAGGAGACGGTGGACTTCACCCCCAACTACGACGGTTCGCTGCAGGAGCCCGTGGTCCTGCCCTCGCGCTTCCCGAACCTCCTGGCCAACGGCTCGTCAGGGATAGCGGTGGGGATGTCCACCAACATCCCTCCCCATAACCTGGGCGAGGTGATAGACGCGACCATAGCGCTCATAGAGAACCCGGAGGCGGAGACGAAGGACCTCATGAAGCACATCAAGGGGCCGGACTTTCCCACCGGCGGCATGGTCATGGGCCTGGAGGGCATAAGGGAGGCCTACGAGAGCGGTCGCGGCGTGATAAGGGTGAGGGGCAGGGCGCACGTGGAGCAGACCAAGTCGGGGCGCAGCAATATCGTGGTGACCGAGATACCCTACCAGGTGAACAAGGCGAGGCTCACGGAGAGGATAGCGGAGCTGGTGCGCAGCAAGAAGATCGGTGGCATCGCCGACCTGAGGGACGAGAGCGACCGCTCGGGCATGAGGCTGGTGATAGAGCTGCGCAGGGAAAGCCAGCCGCAGGTGGTGTTGAACCAGCTGTACAAGCACACGCAACTCCAGGAGTCCTTCGGCATCATCATGCTCGCCCTGGTGGGGGGCGTTCCGCGCGTGCTCAACCTCAAGGAGATGCTGGCCGGGTACGTGGAGCACCAGCTGGAGGTGGTGACAAGGAGGACGCGCTTCGAGCTGGACAGGGCGGAGAAGCGGGCGCACATCCTCGAGGGCCTCCTGGTCGCGCTGGCCAACCTGGAAGAGGTGATAGAACTCATCAAGAGATCACGCACCGTTCCGGATGCCCGCGACGGCCTAATGAAGCGGTTCAAGCTGAGCGAGGAACAGGCGCAGGCCATACTGGACATGCGGCTGCAGAGGCTCACCGGCCTCGAGAGGGAGAAGGTGAAGGAAGAGCACAAGGAGTTGAAGAAGGAGATCGCCCGGCTGAAGGAGATCCTCGCCGACGAGAGCAAGCTCCGGGGCATCATCGTGGAGGAGCTGCGGGAGATAAAGAAGAAGTACGGGGACCCGCGCCGCACCGAGATAGTGCCCGACTACGAGGACCTGGAGATCGAGGACCTCATCGCCGACGAGGAGGTGGTGGTGACCATAACCCATTCCGGCTACGCCAAGAGGCTGCCCATCACCACCTACCGCACGCAGCGCAGAGGGGGCAAGGGCGTGGCGGGCATGAACCTCAAGGAGGGCGACTTCGTCGAGCACCTCTTCGTGGCCTCCACTCACCACTATATCCACTTCTTCTCCAACCGCGGGAGGTCGTACCGCCTGAAGGTGTACGAGCTTCCGGAGGGCTCGCGCACCTCGCGGGGCCAGGCGCTTGTGAACCTCCTCCCCCTTGGGCCGGGAGAGAAGATATGTTCCGTGATCGCCACGCGCGACTACCCAGAGGACAGCTTCCTGGTCATGGCGACGGCGAGGGGCATGATCAAGAAAACGCCCTTCCGCCTGTACGACTCGCCGCGCAGGGACGGGCTCATCGCCATCGACCTGCAGGAAGGGGACGAGGTGATAGACACGCGCCTCACGGACGGCAAGAGCGACCTCATCCTGGTCACCCGGGAGGGACAGGCGTTGCGCTTTCCGGAGACCGATTGCCGCCCCATGGGAAGGGACACCCGGGGCGTGAGAGGGATAAGGCTTTCTCCGGAGGACGAGCTCATCGCCATGGGGATCGCAGCGGAGGACGCCGACCTCTTCATCATCACCGAGCTGGGCTATGGCAAGAGGACGGCCATATCGAGGTATCCCCGCAGGCGGCGCGGCGGCAAGGGGGTGAGGACCATGGCGGCTGGCGCCGCGAAGGGCCGCATCGCGGGGGCGAGGGTGGTCAGGGAAAACCAGGAGCTCATGGCCATATCCGTGGACGGCGTGGTCATCAGGGTGCCCATTGACGATATCTCTCGCATGGGGCGCGTCACCCAGGGAGTGAAGATAATGAGCCTCAAGGGCGAGGACCGCGTCGCCTCCATCGCCCACCTCGCGTCGCGGGAGGGGATCGCGCAGTCGCCCCGGGACGACGAAGAACCCCGGGAAGGTGAAGAGCCTGAAAGGGTTTGAGTTCATCGAACATACCGCGGACGTGGGCATCAGGGCTCGCGGCCTTTCCCGTGCGGAGGTCTTCGAGCAGTGCGCGCTGGGGATGGTGTCTCTCATGTACGACCCGGAGGCGGTGGAGGGGTCGCGGAGGGTGAGGATAGAGGCACGGGCCGACGACGAGAAGGCGCTGCTCGTCGCGTGGCTCTCCGAGATAATATACCTGGTGGAGACGGAGGGCTGGGCCTTCCGCGATTTCGAGGTGGAGGATATCTCCCGGCAGGAGGTGAGGGGCTGGGGGCTGGGCGAACCGTTGGATGCCGCCAGGCACAAGGTCTCCGGCGAGGTCAAGGCCCCCACCTACCACATGCTGGAGCTGGCGGAGCGGGAGGGCCGCTGGGAGGCCCAGGTCATATTCGATGTGTGACCCGAGGGTATGCTGAGGGAAGGCACGGCCGCTCGCGGCGCGGCAGGCGCCGGGAAAGGAAGGCCTGCCTGCGGGACATGCCTGCGAGGTGATAGCGGATGAGCCTGCTGGGCTTCGCGGAGGAAGTGGAAAAATATACCTGGCGGATCTCGACCGACGCGCAGGAGGGCATGCGCGTCCCGGGCATCGTTTTCGGCGACCGCGAACTCATGGAGAAAGCGGACGCGGACAACGCCCTTCAGCAGGTGGTCAACGTCGCCTGCCTGCCGGGGATAGTGCGGGCGTCCCTGGCCATGCCCGATATCCACTGGGGATACGGCTTTCCCATCGGCGGGGTGGCGGCCACCATGGCGGAGGGCGGCGTGATCTCGCCGGGAGGCGTGGGCTACGACATATCGTGCGGCGTGAGGCTTATAAAGACGTCCCTTGCGCACGAGGAGGCGAAGGGAAAAATGGCGCAGCTGCTGGACCTTCTCAACGCCAGCGTACCCAAGGGCCTGGGCACCAGGGGCAGGCTGCGCATGGAGAGGAGGGAGATGGAGGCGCTCATGGCCCGCGGGGCCAGGGAGCTCGTCGCGAGGGGCATAGGCTGGGAGGAGGACCTGGAGGCCATGGAGGAAGGGGGCTGCTACGAGGGGGCGGACCCGGCAAAGGTGAGCGAGAGGGCCTTCGCGCGCGGCAGGGACCAGGTGGGAACGCTCGGATCGGGCAACCACTTCCTGGAGCTGCAGGTGGTCGAGCAGGTGGTGCCTCCGGCGGAGAAGCTGGGCCTCTTCGAGGGGCAGCTGGTCATCATGGTGCATTCCGGGTCGCGGGGGCTGGGACACCAGGTATGCACCGATTACATCGAGGTGATGAACGCCCGCCTGCCAGAATATGGTTATGACTTACCGGACCGCCAGCTGGTATGCGCACCCGTGCAGTCGCGGGAAGGGGCGGACTACCTTGCGGCCATGGCCTGCGCCGCCAACTTCGCCATGTGCAACAGGGAGGCCATAACCCACTGGATAAGGGAATGCTTCGAGAAGGTCTTCAGGGCGGGGGCGAGAAAGCTGGGCATGGAGGTGCTGTACGACGTGTCGCACAACCTGGCGAAGCGGGAGGAACACCTGGTCGAGGGGAAGACCGTACCCCTCATGGTGCATCGCAAGGGGGCAACGCGGGCCTTCCCCGGGAGCAGGCCGGAGGTGGCGGAGAGGTTCGCGGAAACCGGCCAGCCGGTAATCATCCCCGGGGACATGGGCAGCCACTCCTTCGTGCTGGTGGGAACGGAGGAGGCGCTGCGCAAGAGCTTCGGTTCGACCTGCCACGGAGCCGGAAGGACGATGAGCAGGAAGGCGGCGAAGAAGAGCATAAGGGGGGAGGATCTCAGGAAACGCCTTGAGAGCATGGGGATCATGGTCAGGTGCTCTCACCCGGCGGGGCTCGCCGAAGAGGCCCCGGAGGCCTACAAGGATGTACAGGCCGTAGTGCAGATATGCGAGGGGGCCGGCCTCTCCCGGCGGGTGGCCCGCATGCGACCCGTGGCCGTGATGAAAGGCTGACGGCATGGAGGAGGTCAACGGCTCGCGGCACCTTCCTCGCGGCGGCGCCCCGGCTGCCGGGTGGGGATGGCGGAAGAGGCGGCAGGCGGCGAGGGGCGAGGAAGAAGGCCGCGGTACGGCGGAGAAGGCATGCGGGTCCGGGCGCGGACGCTGGAACGAGCGAGGGCAGGGACGCGAGCGCGAGCGTCGGCGACGAACGGCGGGCCTCGGGCTGACGGCGGCCTGCGCCGCCTGGTTGGTCCTGGGGCTCACGGGGTGCGGCGGAACGGGAGAGGCGGCCGACCCCGCGCGGCTGATGCGGGAAGGGGAGAGGGCCACGCTGGAGGGCAGCTACCGGGTGAAGGGGAGCGAGGGAGGGGAGGTGCTCGGGGTGGGGGCCTACGACAACGGCTCCTTCCGCGTCATAATCGAGGGAACGCCGACCATGGTCATTTACGACGCCGGGAGCGGGAAGGGCTGGCTGGTCAACTTCCACACGAAGACCTACAAGGAGATATCCTACGACGAGGCGGCAAGGCGCGCCGGGTTCATGCCGCACGTGGTGACGAAGCCCTATTTCGAAGTGGACAGGTACTGGGGCGAGGACGGTTTTAGCATGGACGCTCCAGACGGCAGGTCCATTCGCATCCGCCTGGACGGCCCGGGCAATCTGCCCAGCGCCTTCGAGGTCCGCTCGCGGGATGGCATCGTGAGGAGGATTGACTGGGAATATCGCGGGGTGGGGTCGGTGTCGCCGGAAAACTTCCGGCTTCCCGAGGGCCTGCAGGCGCAGACCTGATAAATACAACATGTAGTAGGTAGAGGCGGAGTTTTTCACAAAATATTGTGGAAAATGTGCATAAGGGGCATGCGCGAACGAGCCCCCGGGGATTTCTTGAACGGGGTGGCGACAACTGAAGGGTAATGCGCCGGGGGCGAGGGAGAAGGCGGGACGGTTGTCCGCGCACGGGAGATCCGCGCGAGCTCGGCTGCGCGAGAGCGAAACGAGAAACAGATCGGCCGAAAAGCGGATGGGCTCGCGAGAAGGGCGTGGCGTCGCCTCGGCGGGCACCCTTCGTGTCGAGAAGATTCGAGGGCCGGGGAGCGCTTGCTGCGGAACGACCGTGCGGCAGGAGGCGGGACGGCCCCCCGCGGAGGAGGCCGCGGAAGGGCCCGACACGCGGAAAAGGCGGGCACGAGGCCGGCGGGGCGGGTTTCTTGTGCCGCGGTTGAGGCGAGGTTATAATTTACCCTTGCAGGGGCCTATAGCTCAGTAGGTTAGAGCGCACGCCTGATAAGCGTGAGGTCACTGGTTCGAATCCAGTTAGGCCCACCAGAAAAGACCGGGAGCGGGGCGAGCTCCCGGTTTCCTCTTGACTCCCCGTGCCCCCGACGTGATCGTGGAGCGCGGTTAACGGCGGAATGGTTCGCGGCGAAATGTAAATACCGGGCGGCGCGGTTGAATGACACGGGCGGGGTCGGCGCGTTCCCGTGCGCCGGGCCGTGTGGGGCCGGTCCTGGTCCCGGCGTGCGGGGCCTCAGCGGGGCAACTCCTCCTCCAGGTCCAGCTCCATCTCCCCGCTGAGGGGCCGCGGCACGTAGAGGGGCCGCTTGAAGAGGTTCTTCACGTCCGTCCACGGGGACTCGCTGTCGAGGGAGCGCTCCACGATCTCCCGGAAGCTGTTCACCTTGGCGTCCAGGTTGTCCACGTGGTGCAGCACGATGGCCTCTAGGGTCTTCGGGCGCTTGGGCGACCCCCACTCCAGCTCTCCGTGATGGCTGAGCACCGCGTGGCGCAGGCGCAGGGCGAGGTCGGGAGGGAAGGAGGGCACGTCGGCTATCCTTTCCCGCAACATCTGGTCCGAGAGCATCAGGTGACCCAGGAACCTCCCGGCGTCCGTGTAGTCGATGGTCCGCTCGTAGGCGAGCTCCTGCACCTTGCCGATGTCGTGGAGCATGGCCGCCGCCACCAGGAGATCGCGGTCTATGTCCGGGTAGAGGTCGGCGAGCAGCCGGCAGATGCGCACCGTGCTCGCCGTGTGCTCCAGGAGCCCCCCGATATACGGGTGATGGTAATTCTTGGCAGCGGGAGCCGCGGTGAAGAGGCGCATGAACTCGGGGTCGTTCAAGAAGGCGAGGAGCAGGCTTTTCAGGTGCAGGTTCCGCACCTCCTCGGCGGCCTGCCGCAGCTCGCCTTCCAGCGCGGCGCGGTCCGTCTGAACCACCCGGAGGAAGTCCGAGACGTCCACCTCCTCGTCGGAGCAGCGCCGCAGCGAATTCACCACCACCTGCAGCTGCTCGCGGTACTTCTCCACCCTCCCGCTCACCGCGATGTAATCCTGCTCGCCGAAAGCGTCCTTGTAGCGCAGCGCGTTCTCCCAGACCCTCGCGTCTATCTTCCCGCTCTTGTCCGCCAGCTCGAGGGCCAGGTAGGGGGCTCCCGCCTTCGTCTTGCGCAACTCCTTGCGCGCCACCACGAAGACGCTCTTTACCTCCTCTCCCGGCTCCAGCTCGCTCACCAGCTGCTTGGGCATCTCGTCCTCCCTTTCGCGTGCCGTCACCGTCGCCGGTATGACTTCTCGTTTGCGGGTTCCCGCCGCCCGGGATGCAAGGCCTCCCTGTTCGCTATCCTGCCTTTATCTTCTTTCCCAGGCGGCTTTTTCCTCCGCTGCCCCGGGACGACGCTGACAGGAGCAGGTTCCCCCGCCTCTTGCCGCATGCAGGCCCGGCCTTCGCGGGAATCGCTTCTCACCCTTCGCACTCATGATAATGCGTGGTGACGACAGGATGATGCGGGGCGACGACAGGCGGCCCGCGTCATCCGTTCTCGCGGGAGCGCCGCCTGGCCGCCGGGCTCCTCGCCCACGCGCACCTCCTGTCGCCGCCCCCTGGTTCAGCGCGCATCGGTGCCCCGCGCCTGCGCCGGGCTACACCTATCGCGCGCCTTCCGGAACCCGCCCTTTCCGTGGAGTAGGCCGGCTTCCTCGACGGCGCGGGCCAAACCGCGCTTCAGGAAGGAGAGCTCCGCTGGATCCAGCCGGCCCCCGCCGTAGCGCGCCCTTTCAAAGAGGCGGAATTCCTCCTCGAGGCTTATCCCGGGGAGCGCGGAAGCGACGCGCTCCCGGTACTCCCACAGCGTCTGCTGGGGCACGCGCGCGATCCCCAGGGGCTCCAGGGAGCGCAGGAACGCCTCCATGGCCGCGATGGGGTCGCCGGCAAGGGCAAGTGCGTGCGCGCTGCGGCGGCGCGCTCGCGCGCGAACCGCGAAGGCGGCGGCGACGAGCAGGAGGAAGAAGGTAGCCGGGAGCCAGGGCGCCTCGCGCGAAGAATAGGCGAGGCCGGAAAACAGGCCCTTCACCCCGGAGGCGAGGGCGGAGAAGGCGGATTTGAAGAAAGCCCGCAGGGAGGGAGGGAAAAGGGAGGCGATGCCGCGGCCGAGCCACGAGAAGAGGTCCCTGAATATCCAGAATATTCCATATGACTGCCGGTAGTCGGGCAGCGCGAAACCGGGCGTCGGCTCCCTGGCCACCCAGCCCACGCCCGGCAGATAGATCTCGGCCCACGCGTGCGCGTCGTCCAGGCTCACCTCGTAGAGGCCGGTGAAGGGATTGTATTCACCCGTGGAGTAGCCTGTCACCACGCGGGAGGGGACCCCCGCCAGGCGGCAGAGGACGGCGTAGGCGGTGGCGAAGTGCTCGCAGTACCCGCGCCGGGTCTCGAAGAGGAAAAAGTCCACCGCGTCCTTCCCCGGGGGCAGGGGGGGCACGTCCAGGGAATATTCGTAGTTGCGCGCCAGGTAGTCCTCGATGGCCCGGGCCTTTACCAGCACGTTGCCTTCGCGGGGCGCGATCTCCTCGGCAAGCCGCCGCACGCGTTCCGGCAGCTCGGGCAGCTCGAGGTAGGGGGCCATCTCCCCCTCGCGCACCCTTCCCGCCATGGGCAGGAGTTCATCGTCGCTGTACTCGATGCAGTACGAGACCGCGCTGTAAACCAGCCCCTGGGACAGGGTGAAGGGGCTTTTCAGGCCGGACTCGTCCCGGTAGATGTAGTCGGAGGGGTAATAGAGCAGGGCTGGACGGTAAGCCGCGAAGATGACGTTGGGCTGCTCGCTCTCGAGGTAGTAGGTCTGCACCAGGTTTTTCGTCGCCAGGTGCGATTGCCCCTCCGTCATGGTGATGGTGAAGGGCTGCTCCGGCGTGTACAGCCTTTCCGGCTCCCCCTGGGGCAGCTCCCACGCAAAGCCGTTGTACCGGCGGAAGACCAGCCCGCTCCAGTAGGCGGGGTCGCTGGCCCGCACCTTCATGACCGGCAGGTCCGACATCACCCCTCGCGAGCGGAGATCCAGGAAGGGACCGAAGCCGAAGTAGGCCTCGGGGTTGACCTCGAGGGGATCGCGGGGCGGGCGGGAGGGCAGGTCGGGATAGCCCGGGTTGGAAAGGCTGTAACCCTGCGGCGAGAAGACGGAGCGCCGCAGCGAGAAGGGCAGCGAGCGCAGGTAGGTCACGGAAAAGCGCGGCAGGAAGGCGCCGAAGGCGAGGCTCGCCACCGTTACCGCCACCAGGAGGGCGGAAAGCGTCGCAGAGACCCTGCGGTAGGTGCCCCGGGCGACGGCCGCCCTCCCCGTGCCGGCGGAGAGGGAGATGAGGCGCGACCTCTGGGCATGGTACAGGGCGGGGACGGCGCAGAGCAACCAGATCAGGACTATCCAGGCGAAGGCGGTGGTGACGGAATAGGAGCCGGCCAGCGCCAGGAGGATGAAGGAGCTCACCAGGGAATAGAGGAGGTCGCGGCGGCGCGGAAGGTCGAAGCTGTGCAGCACCTGCACCCAGAGGAACAACTCCGCCAGGGGGATGCGGAGGTCATAGGGCTGCAGGTAGGACTGGCGCAGGAAGGAGGCGCAGGCGGCCAGCACCAGCAGGGCGATCAGCGCCTTGATGGGGATGTTGTGATTGTAACGGCGCCACCAGCTGACCAGGAACCCCAGGGCTATGAGGGCGAGGCAGGGCACGACGAGCGAGGGATTTATCACCCCCTGCCAGGCGAGAGCAAGGACGGAGACCGACACGGAAGCCCATACTGCGATGCGGAACCCCCGCGAATCGTCCACGTCGCGCGGGGCTACGAGGTCCTTCAGGCGGGAAAGGAGCTTTCCAGGCATTGCGCTATGTCATCTCCCTCGCGATAGAGCGCGAACCCCCGCCTGCCCTGCCCGTGGCCGTCCGGGATACCCTGCGGTAGGGCCCCGCCCGTCCCATCCCTCCCGCGCATGGGACTCCCCTCGCCTTCGGCGGCGGGGGCCACGATGACCGGGAGGGTGCGGCACGGGAGCGAGGGGTCGTCGGTGGCGGGCTCCCACCCCGCGCCCCCCGCGAACACCAGCCGGAAGAGCGTGCAACCTCCCGTGAGAAGAAAGCGCAGGCCCTGTACCTGCTCCCGCGGAGGCAGGGCGCAGGTCGGCTGCAGGGACGCCAGCCAGCGCAGGGCGCCGGGCAGCCCCTGGGGCTCGTGGAGCAGGAGCTCCCGTCCCTCGTAAGCCGCAAGGGTGACCGGGTGTCCGCGCAGCTGCGCGTAGCAGGCGATGCTGGCGGCAAGGCGCGCCTGTATGTCCAGGGGGGGATCCTCCCGCATCTTCTTGCCCGTGATCTGGCGGTTGTCGATGAGGACGAGGACGGGCATGCTCGTTTCCTCTTCGAACTCCCTGACCACCAGCTCGCCCCGGCGCGCGGTGGACTTCCAGTGCACGTGGCGCAGGGGGTCGCCCGCCTGGAATTCCCTCACGCCGTAGAAATCCATGCCGCTGCCCCTGGAGGAAAGGCTGGCCGTGGACCACGCCGCACGCGGCAGCGAGTCGAGCAGCGGGAGGCGTTGCAGTTCCACGTGGGAAGGGAGCACGGTCAGGCGGGAGGCGACCGCGAGTCTTGCCTGGTGTTTCGCCAGCCCCAGGATCCCCTCGGAGTATATGTACACGGGCCAGTCACGATACTCGCCCCTGCGCAGCCCCCCGCGGCGGTAGGAGAGGGACGCCGCCTGCCCGGCCTCCACCCGGGGCAGGAAGAGCGCGACCCTGCCGCACGAGGGACCGGCTTGCTCCGCGCGCTCATGTGGCGGGCTTTCGGAGGGCCAGCGGAAACCGCGGCGCAGGCGCCCGGGACGGAAACCCCTGGACGCGGCCACAAGAGACGGGTCTTCGTCCACGAGCAGCAGGAGGTTGCGGGAGAAGCGGCCGCGGTTGCGGACGCGCAGGGTTATCTCGACCGTTTCCCCCTCCACCGCCTCTTCTTTCACCAGGCGCTCGACCTCCAGCCTTCTGACCTCCGCCAGGGAATCCACCCATGAGACCGCGACGGCGGCGATACAGAGGCCGGCAAGCCAGAACAACCAGCCGGACTGCGAGTTGATGCCGATGAGGATCATGGAAAAGGCGAGGGCGAGAGCCGCGACGGTACGCAAAGCCAGCAAGGCAACCCCCTAGAGCACCGGGACGGGGATGCTCTCCATGACCTTCATGACCAGGGAGCGCGCATCGTCGAGCCTGCGGGAGCGCGAGGAGGGGATGACGCGGTGTGAGAGCACGGGAACGGCCATGGCCTTGATGTCGTCGGGGGTCACGAAGTCGCGGCCGGAGAGGAACGCCCTGGCCTGGGAGGTGCGGACGAGGAAGATGGACCCGCGCGGGCTCGCGCCGAGGAAGAGGCCCTCTTCCTCGCGGGTCGCCCGCACCAGGCTCACCGCGTACGAGAGGACGTCGGGATGGACCTTCACCGCCCTGGCGGCACGCTGCAGCTCGGGGATGTCCGCGGCGACGAGCACGGGTTCCAGCGAGCTCACGGGGTGGTCCCTGAGCTGGGCCGCCACCACCTCCTGCTCCGTCTCCCGCGAGGGGTAGCCGAGGGTGATGCTCATGCAGAAGCGGTCGAGCTGTCCCTCCGGCAGGGGATAGGTGCCGTGGTATTCAACCGGGTTCTGGGTGGCGATGACGAAGAAGGGCCTCGGGAGGGGATATGTGGCCCCGTCCGCGGTCACCTGCCCCTCGTCCATGGCCTCCAGCAGGCTGGACTGGGTGCGGGGGGTGGCGCGGTTTATCTCGTCCGCCAGCACCACGTTGGCGAAGATGGGTCCGGGCTTGAACTCGAAATCCGACGACCTCTGGTCGAAGACCGTGGTCCCCGTCACGTCGGAGGGAAGCAGGTCGGGCGTGAACTGGATGCGGCGGTAGGTGCCGTTGATGGAGAGGGCGAGGGAACGCGCCAGCATGGTCTTGCCCACGCCGGGCACGTCTTCGACCAGGAGGTGGCCCCCGCTCAGGAGGGCGATCACCGCCAGCGCGACCTGCTCGTCCTTTCCCCGTATCACCCGGCAGATGTTATCCACCAGGGCCCGCGCCGGCCCTTCCCTTCCCTCGACGTGTTGCGGTTCCAGCAAGCGTCACCCTTCCCTTCTCTTGTCCGGAAACCTCTTACCAGGAGTCTTTTTCCTGAACACACTTTCTATATCGAGATTACAGGGGGGGATGTTAATACACAACGACGGATGTCACGCGCGCCGTCGCGGTCTCGTGTTCCTGTACGGAGAAGGGTCTGCAGGGTGGAAGGACCCGGCGGCGGGAGGGGGATAACGCCGGGCGCGGAGGACAGGCGGGCGTTCGTCGCCGTGGGAGGGGGCCGGCGGGTTAGAATAGGGGGGAAGACGGTGGAGGGGAAGGCGGCTGGGGGCAGCGGCCGCCTGCCTCCGGGCATCGTGCTGCGGGCATGCGGAGGGATGCGTAAGGCGAAGAAGCGTCGTGGGCGAGAGGTCCCGGGTGAACGGGCGAGAGATCCGGGGGGAACGGCGGAAGCGGCGGTACAGTAGGAGGGGGAACACGATGAGGGAGCGGAGCGAGGCGCTCTTTTTCCGGCCGGACGAGGTGCTGCCGCCGCGGGTCGGGGCCGAGCGCGGCGCTTGCGAGGCGGTGGTGGAGGTGGCGGGCAGGGACAGCGTAGCGGCGGCGCTGGTGCTGGCCCGCGCGGAGGGTTTGAGCCGGCTGCTGCCCGCCATAGCCTATACGGGGACGGAATTCGACGACCTCGGCTCCCTGTTCGCCAACGTGGAGCGCATGCGGCGCCTTCTCGCCGCGGAGGGGATCAGGGTGGAAGAACCCGTCGTCGTCGGCTCGCCCCGCTGGTGGAACGCCGTCATCGGGAGGGTCAACTCCATCCTCTCCCGCCGCTACGGCCCCTGGCATATATGCATCGGGTGCCACATGTACCTGCACGCGCTGCGCGTCCCCCTCTGCTGGAGCGCGGGAGTGGACCGGCTGGTGGCGGGGGAGAGGCTGGAGCACGGGGGCCGGATCAAGGTAAACCAGACGCGCGCCGCCGTGACGGCCTACCGCGAGGTGCTGGAGGAATTCGGGGTGCGGCTGGAGCTGCCCCTGCTGGAGCTCGACGACGAGGAGGGCATGAAAGCCCTGGTGGGCGAGTGGGAGGAGGGGCGCGATCAGCCTTCCTGCGCCCTTGCGGGCAATTACCTCGACAGGAGGGGAGGGGCGCAGGTGGACGATGAGGGCGTGCGCGCCTACCTCGCGGAATACCTGGTTCCGGTGACCAAGCGCATACTCGCGGAGTTGAGGAAGGGCGCGCCGGTGGACTACCGAGCGGCCGTCGTCGCGGTTCTGGAAAACATTGGAGAATAGCGCATGAGGGTACTCTTCATCGTCCTGGACGGCATGGCCGACGTCTCCCACCGGGAGCTCTCGTGGCGGACCCCCCTGCAGGCAGCCTCCACCCCTGCCCTCGACCTCCTTGCGGGGGAAGGGTGCTGCGCCCTCATGTACCCCGTGGCACCGGGGATATGCCCCTCAAGCGAGGTGGCGCACTGGAGCATGTTCGGCTACCGCCCGGAGGAATTCCCCGGGAGGACCTACCTTCACGCGCTGGCGGCGGGAATCCCCTGCGAGGAAGGGGACGCACTCTTCATGCTCAACCTGGTCCCGGTGGAGAGGAGGGGGAACGGGCTCTTCGTGCGGGACGGAAGCGGCCTGCCGGTCGCGGACATCTGCGCGGCGTGGGCGGAGAGGTTGCGCGCCATGGCCGCTCCCGCCATCGGGCTGCACTACGTGGGAGGAATAGAGTTCATCGCGGTTGTGAGCGGCGGCTCCCCCCGCCTCATGTCCACGGACCCCTTCCTCCACCACCATCCCATCGCGACCCTGCAGGCCGCGGAAGACGGCGACGAAGACGATTCCGCGGCCTTCACCCTGCGGGCACTGGGCGGCTTCATGGCGGCGGCGGAAGAGGCCCTCGCCCGCGAGGAGGCGGGCCGGGGCGATATGGGACTGATCATGAAGTGGCCCTCGCGCGCGGCGGCGGTGGAGGGGTTCAGGGAGAGGCACGGCATGGATGCGGCCGCCGTGGTCTCCACCCCCTGCTTCGAGGGCATGGGAAGGCTGCTGGGGATGCGGGTGGCGAAGACGGGGGAGGAGGGCGCGGAGGAGGACCTCGCCGCAAAGCTCGCGGCGGCGGAAGGCCTGCTGGCAGGGGGAAGCGAGTTCGTGTTCGTGCACAGCAAGCACGCCGACGAGGCCGCCCACACGGGCGACCCCGAGGCTAAGGTAGACGCGATCGAGGGTTTCGACCGCGCCCTGGCGTCGTTCCCGCGCCTCTTCGACGATCCCGAGCTGCTGGCCGTCGTCACCTCCGATCATTCCACGCCAACCACGCGTGACCCCCGCGTCATACACGGCGGCGACCCCGTGCCGGTTCTCTTCCACGGCGTCACGGTGAGGCGCGACGGCATCAGCGCTTTCGACGAGGTGAGCGCAGCCGCGGGAGGGATGGGGCAGATCTCGGGGCGGGACCTCATGCCCCTCATTCTCTACCTCTCGCGCCGCGCCCCCTTCTTCACCGGATGGACATGAGCCGGTGATGGGGGCCGGTCCGTGTCCGGTTGGGTATAGAGCAGTCCTTCTTCCGGCCCGGGGCCTCAGGCATGGATGGGGCCAAGCCCCCGTTTCAGGCCCCCGTTTGTATCCGGAGGTTATAATGATATGCGCATCGCCGGATGATGCGGGGAGGAGGCTTAAAGGTGGCGACGGTTGAGTTCACCCTGCATGCGAGCGGGGTAGCCATACGGGGGGAAGTGATCGCGCCGGACGGGAAGGGCCAGGCGCCCCTGGTCATCCTTTGCCACGGCATACCAAGCGGGGCGCCCACGGAGGGCGACCCCGGCTACGAGGCCCTCGCGGAGAGGTTCAACCGGGAAGGGGTCGCGGCCTGCATCTTCAACTTCCGGGGAACGGGGGAATCGGGGGGCGATTTTTCCCTGCCGGGCTGGATGCGGGACCTGGAAGCGGTGCTGGACGCGGCGCGGGGGGCGGAAGATGCCTTCCGGGCGTGCGATCCCCGCAGCATCGCCATGATGGGGTTCAGCGGGGGAGGGGCGGTGAGCATCGTCTGTGCGGCCCGCACGGGCGGGTTGCGCGCCCTGGCGGCCATTTCCGCGCCCGCTGATTTCTCTCATCTCATCACCCGCGAGGGGATCGGGGGTTTCATAGCGCACGCGCGCGAGATCGGGATCATACGCGACCCGCGTTATCCCGCTTCGGAGGAGGAGTATTACCGGGAGATGCACGAATGCCGTCCCGTGGAGGTTGTGGCGAGGATATCCCCCACGCCGCTGCTCATCGTGCACGGGGACGACGACGACACGGTGCCCGTCACGGAGGCGCGGCTCCTCTACGAGGCGGCGCGGGAACCCAAGGAGCTTTTCATCGTCCCGGGCGGGGGGCACAGGCTCAGGCTCGACGAAGTGGCCATGGACAAGGCCGTTAGCTGGATGCTTCAGAGGCTGCGGTAGGGGGTTGAGACAGGGCATAACGGCGTCGCGCACACAAGAGGAAAAGCCGGATCGGCGACAAGCTTTGTCGCGTTTTCCCGTGGATCACGTCGCCACGCCTGTGTCCGGGAAAGCCGGCGCTGCGCGGGTAGCGGGCAGGGAGGCCCTCACATGCTCTCGGGGGCGGAGACGCCCAGCAACGCCAGGCCGTTGCGCAGCACCTGCAGGGTGCAGCGGACCAGGAAAAGGCGGGCGGCGGTGAGGCCGGCGTCGTCGCTGATGACGCGGTGGCGGTTGTAGAAGAGGTGGAAGGCGGCGGCGAGCTCTTCCAGGTAACGGGTCAGGCGGTGTGGCGCGCGGTCCAGGGCGGCGTCGCGCACCAGCTCCTCGAACTCGAAGAGCTTCAGTGCCAGGTCCATCTCCTCCTCGGCGCCGAGCAGGCGCAGGGTTTCCGGGTCCGGGATCTCCTCGCTCAGCTCGAGTCCCCGCCCCAGGCCGTAGCGCAGGATGCTGCAGATGCGCGCGTGCGCGTACTGCACGTAGTAGACGGGGTTTTCCATGCTCTCCTCCACCGCGAGCTGGATGTCGAAGTCGAGCGCCGTGTCCTGGCTGCGGGTGAGGAAGAGGTAGCGGGCGGCGTCCCTTCCCACCTCGGCCACCAGCTCGTCGAAGGTGACCATCTCTCCCGTGCGCTTGGACATGCGCACCGGTTCGCCGCCGCGCTTGAGGTTCACCAGCTGGCCCAGAATGACCTCCAGGACACCGGGACGGCCCTTGGCCTCCATGGCGGCCTGCATGCGGCGCACGTAGCCGTGGTGGTCCGCCCCCCAGATGTTGATGAGGTGCCCGTATCCCCGCGCGAGCTTGTCCAGGTGGTAGGCGATGTCGGCGGCGAAGTAGGTGGGAGCGCCGTTTCTGCGCACCAGCACCCGGTCCTTGTCGTCTCCGAAGCGGGAGGTGGCCATCCACACGGCGCCGTCCTTCTCGTAGGCCAGTCCCTCTTCCAGTAATTTCCTTATCTCCCTTTGCACGCTCCCGCTGCGGTGCAGCTCGCGTTCGCTGAACCAGGTGTCGAAGTGCACGCCGAAGGCGTCCAGGGATTCCCGGATGTGGGCGAGGGCGAGGCGGTAGGCCCTCTCCCCCAGCTCACGCCTCCGTTCCTCCGGGGGCGCGTCCGCCAGGCGGCCCCCGTCCTCCTCGATGAGGGCGCGGGCGATATCCTTGATGTAGGAGCCGTGGTAGCCCTCCTCGGGGAACCCCACCTCGCGGCCGACCAGCTCGAGGTAGCGGGCCTCCACCGAGGCGGCGAAGACCTCCATCTGTGTGCCGTGATCGTTGAGGTAGAACTCGCGGTCCACGTCGAAGCCCACCGCTTCCAGCAGGTTGCAGAGAACGTCTCCCAGCGCCGCCCAGCGCCCGTGCCCCACGTGCAGGGGCCCCACGGGATTGGCGGAGACGAACTCCACCAGCACCCGCTTTCCCCCGCCCAGCTCCCAGCGACCGTAGCCCTCCCCCTCGCCGGCCACGCGCACCAGCTCCGCGAGCACGCGGTCGCGGTCCAGGGAGAAGTTGATGAAACCGGGGCCTGCGACCTCCACCGCGCTCAACACGCGTGCGCCTGCCGAGCCCCCCTCCCCCGTCCCGCCGGCACGCGACATCGCCTCCAGGCGTCGCGACAGGGCCTCGGCCACGTCGCGCGGGCTGTGGCCCGCCCTGCTGGCCAGCACCAGGGCGACGTTGGTGGCCCAGTCCCCGTGCGCCTTGTGCCGGGGCCTCTCGAGGACGAAATCCACCCCCTCCGCGGGCGGGATCTCCCCGGCGCTTGCGGCCTCGGCGAGCGCCCGCTCGATGAGTTCACGCAATTCCTTGACGATCAACGGCCCTCCTCAATGCCTCGCCTTTACCCTGCGCCCTTCACCCACGGCGCCCTCCATCCGTAACCGTTTCCCACAAGGGCTTCCCCGGGAAAGAAAGCCTCTCCTTCCCGGGTGCGTCCCGGGATGTCCGGGGGTGGCCGCGCCGGCCGCACCGGGAACGCTTTGCGTACGCTGCCCGGGGCACGGAAGCCCTCCCGCGCCTCCGAGGGGCTCGGCCGGTAATGGCAATATATGCCATACAGCATTCGCGGGAAAGCCGGCTTTCGGCCGCGCTGCGCGCACGTCTATTTTAACCGAAAACATCATCGCCGGGTCGCTGGCGCCTTCGCCGCCATCTCTTTTTCCGGGGAAAGGGAGGTGCGTCTCAAGGGGTCGCAGCCGTCCCGCTTCGCGAGGGAGGCGGCATGGCTCGATGGTGGACTCCCGCGTACCCAATACGCGGAACATGCCGGTTTGTCCATGTTATCCATGCGGCAGGGGCGATGCACGGCCGCGCCCGTTTTACATGACGCCGAGTAATAAACGCAATGGCGGTCATGGAGATGCCGCAGCTCGACAGGGGAGATCCATCACGATCGCGTTGCATCATGATTGCATCCCGGAGATAACCTTGCCCGCGCCGTGGTGGGTGAAGGGGAGATCCATCAAGGTCACGTCGCATTATGGTCGCATCCGTTGATGGTGCCGTCGAGGGGGAAGACGAACCGGCCTCCCGGCCGGGAGGCCGGTTCGCTCGGGGGGTGCGGGGGGAGAACGGTTTTACGCGCTTTACACGCGTCAAAAGCGCGCCCTGCGCCCGGGGCGGGGCGCGAAAAAGCGGGGCCCGTCGCGGACCAGGAGCGATGCCAGCTCCGGGGCCACGGACTTTATGCGCTCGGCCTGCACGGAGGTGAGCTCGCCTTCCGCCACGAGGCGGTCGGCGATCTCCTCGATCTTGCCGGCGAGCGAGGATACGAGCCCGTCCACGGAGACCCCTTTATCCTCGGCCAGCTCGGCCACGGTCTTTCCGTTGCCCAGCTCTTCCTCCAGGACATCCACCGTAACCCCCAGCTCGCCGGCGAGGAACTCCGCGAGCTCCCCGCGGCAGGCCATCAGCGTTTCCAGCCTGTCGAGCCTTTCTTCCCGGAATTTCTGCAACGGCGTCTCGGGCGGGCAGGCACGCATCTCCCTCCAGGGACTTTCCTGCCGCGGCAACCGCACCTCGGGGCGGTCGTCTCCCTGCCTACCCACAGCGTAGCCGATGGCGAACATCCCGCCGAGAAGGAGGACCGCCAGGACCCCCATGGCGATGCCCGCCCACAACCTGTGCCGGCCGAACCAGCTCGCGGAACTTGCGGGCGGGGTGGCGTCGGGAGACGATGCTGGCTGCATGGGCCGCGTGCCCGCCGCAGCCGCCTCCTCTTCCCTCGTGGCCGGCGGCTGCGTTTCCGCCTTCTCGCCCCCGGTTCCGGCTTCCCCGCCCGCCGTGGTTGAAGGTTGCATCTCCGCGGAAGGCCGCTCTTCTCCTGCCGGCGCTGCTCCGTTCTTCTCGATGTCCATACGCTTCACCTTCCTTCCCCGCGCGGCCTAGGCCGTGTTTCATCCACATTTGACGCACGGCGGACCCGGCATGATCCCGTGTCCGTTTATCCTTCCATTTCCAGGCCCGTGAGCCGCCCGTCCCGCATATGATAAGCCCAGTCCGCCGCCCGCAGGATGTCCTCGTCGTGGGTGACGATGATCACGCACTTGCCGTCCCTGCGCGCCAGCTCCGCCAGGATGTCCACCACCACCTTCCCCGTGGTGGAATCCAGGTTTCCCGTGGGCTCGTCGGCAAGGATCACGTCGGGGTCGTTGGCCAGGGCCCGCGCGATGGCAACGCGCTGCTTTTCGCCTCCGCTCATGCGGTTGGTCCTGGCCCCCTGCAGGCGGTGGTCGATGCCCATCCTTTCCAGGAGCTCCTCCGCCCGCCTGCGCTGCTCCGCCGCGGGCACGCCCTCGAGGTCCATGGGAAGGGTGACGTTTTCCAGGGCCGTGAGGGAGGAGACGAGGTTGAACATCTGGAAGACGAACCCTACCCGCCTGCGCCGGTAATGGATGAGGTCGGCGTCCGGCCGGCAGATGTTCTCGCCGAAGACGTTTATCTCCCCCGCGTCCGGCCGCTCCAGCGAGCCGATGAGGTGGAGCAGGGTGGTCTTTCCGGAGCCGGACGGCCCCACGATGACCGTGACCTCGCCGCGGCGGGCAAGGAGGTCCACGTCGTCGACCGCCTTCACCTCGCCCGACTTCGCGCGATAGGCCTTGCTGACGTTTTTTACCTCCAAGAGGTCGTGCATCTTCCATCCCTCCCGTCTCGTGGTGTGCAGGGAGCCGGGGCCGAACACGCCTTACGACTCACTCCATGGTCAAGACCCGCGCCGGACGCAGCCGGGATATCCAGATAACGGGAACGCTCATCCCAAGAAGGCTGATTCCCAGGAGGATGAGGATCCCATAGACAAGCATGCTCCCCCGGTAGATGACGTCCAGCTCCACGCCCTGTCGGTTGCCGGAAGCGAAGGAGAACCTCCCTCCCTCCTTGTAGAGGTTTCCGGATATGCCCCGCATGGGGGGCGTATCGGCGCCGCCGGGGAACGTGGTCTGCTCCGTGGCGGCCGCGTTACCCTGGAGCAGCCAGTTACCCATGCGCTGGGATATGAAAGCGGAGGCGCCCGCGGCCAGGACGATGGCCACCAGGCACAGGCACAGCACCTCCGCCGCGTACTGCACGAGTACCTGGCGGTCGGTGGCGCCGATGGCCTTGAGCACCCCCAGCTCCCTGGTGCGGCCCCCCACGATGATGGCCATGGCCAGGATGATGATGAGCGCGCAGGCGCCCAGGGCTCCCGCCAGCCCGATGGTTGAGGCCTTGCCCGTTTTCTGCAGGGGGTCCGAGATGGACTCGAAGTCGGAGTAGTCCGTGGCAAGCTCGTACTTGTCGCCGTTCTCCAGACCCTCTACTACCATTTCCTGGAAGGCAGCCTGCACCGCGGCGCTGCTGTCTGCGCTGTCCAGGTAGTAATAGCCGAGCTCCACGTAGCCGGGCGTCCCGTTGAGCTCCTGGACCACGGAGAGAGGGGCGAAGAACTTGTTGCCGGCGGGGTTGAAGGCCTGGGGATTCTGCGCGGCGCCCCGCGCTTCCGCCTCCACCGTCTCGTAGATGCCGATTATCTCCAGCTCCATCTCGGAGCCCCTTCCCTCGGCGCCGGTGATAGCGGCGGTGATGGTGTCGCCCACCGAGAGGCCGTTCTCCTCGGCGAGGGTCCGCTCCACCAGCACCACGGGATTGGCGTTGAGATGATCCTGGTAGGTATAGAAGGAGCCCTCCGCCAGCGCCTTGTTGCCCAACAGGAAGTCGGACGCCGAGGCGCCGTTGGTGTTGCCCTCGAACTGGAACATGTCGGCGCTTGCGGAAGAGGACGACGAACCGGGCATCCCTTGCCGCAGCGAGAGCATGGTCTCCAGCTCGCTGCCGGTGATGCCCTCCAGGGAGACGCGCGTTTCCAGCACCTTGTCGAAGCTTATTATCTCAGGCAGCAGGGAAAAGCCGTCGACCATTTCCTCGGGCACCAGGGTGCTGGTGCGCTCCGCTAGGAGCTCCTCCCCGGACATCTTGCGCGCCTCCGCCTGGCGCCTGGCGGGATCCTGTTCTCTCTGTTCGGAGAAGAGCTTCATCTGGTATTCGGAGCTCACCCGCAATTCGGCGTAGTTACCGACGCCGCTCTTCACCTCCTCCACCTGCGCGTCGGCGGAAAGCTTCACCGCCAGCATGGAGAGGGAAAAGGTAAGGCAGACGAAGATGAGCAGCACAACTACAAGGTTGCTCAGGGGATGGCGGACGAAACTGCGCAAACCTCTATTGATCGCTCCCATCATGTTATGCTCCTTCCGCGTTCCTTCCGCGGCCTCTGAAGCCCTGAGGCCGTTTCCAGGCGCTTCCGAATCCAACCGCGGCCGCCTCCCGGGCGCCGCACTCTTTCCCGGACCCCCGCGCATGGATCCGCCCCGTCCTTCATGCGGGCCTCCCGCAACCGCCTCTCAACCGTCCTCCGGCCGTGCCTCCCAGGCCTGCCGGCCCCGAGGTCCCCGCGATCCCTCAGTCCGCGAACCCGGCCAGGTTGACCTCCACCTTGTTGCCGGTTTCCGTGTCGTAGATGATGAGGTTGGCGCCTTCCTTGGTGAAGCCCTGATTGGCGGAAACGCTCAAGGGGTTGAGGTCGTAGAAGAGGAAGACGTCCCCGACCTCCTCGCCCACGCGCAGGGTATAGGCGACCTTTTGCAGGCTTGCGTAATCGAGCAGGGCGGCCGAGACGATGTTCCTGGCCACGTAGCCGCCGTAGGTGGTGACGTTCCCGTAGTAATCGTCGTAAGCGGAGGCCGTGATGTAGGGGCTCCACAGGCGGAAGGAAAAGCGGGATAGATCAAGTAGGGAATCTCCGCTGTTCTTGATGGCCAGCTCGATCTCCAGGAAATCGCCGCTCACTTCCCTCTGGCCGGACGATGAGACCAATCTGTTGTTGTCCTGTCTCTTGGCCGCCACCACGGTGAAGTCCGCGCTGAAGCCCGTACCCGAGAGGGTGACCGATTTGGCGGTCGAGGTCACGGCGGTGGAGTTAGTGTCCGTATCGGTGGCGCTACCGCCGGTTGAAGGATTGTCCCCCGTGGTGTTCCCGGAAGCGGTGTAGCCGGAAGCGCCTTCGCCGGACATGGTCCCGGCGGTGGTGGCCGGCGACGAGTCGCTCGCTTCCAACTCTTCTTCCGTCATCCCCGGGGGCAGCTTCCTGGAGGTCTCGATGCCCGCGTCTCGCGCATCCCCGGCGCCGCAGGCAACCACGCCGATGGACAGGGAGAGAAAAACGGACAGCAGGACAAGCACTCTTACGGCATTCCCCTTCACCGTCGTCATCTTATCCCGTCTCCTTTCCAGAATCTTTCCGGACACGAGACAACCTTAGCGGGTGATGGTTAAGGTTTTATGGGGGAAAACCGGAGAATCTGTAAAGGTTGATGAATGTAAGTGGCCCACGAAGGGGACCGGGCTGCAGCGAGTAACGCACGGCATTCGTTCTGGTTGGGGAAGGCCCCGGAGTCTGGCGAGAACATGGCGTCGCGGTTCCAGGCCGGAGGAAAACCTACGTGTCGCTGCGCAATGAACGCGATGAGCGTGATCGAGATACCTCAACTCAACAGGAAAAGCCCATCTCGACTACGGCGCATTTAAATTGCAGCCATTAATAAGAAATAAGGAGGGGAAAGCCCTCTCCCTCGGTCTTGCCAAGAAGGATATGAACGAAGCCTGGTACTAATGGTTGAAAGTCAGGCCTTCAGCACCAGCACGGGACGCTCGCTCCCGCGTCACCCCTTTCGGCTTTTATCCTTGTGATGCGCGTAAAACCTTACGCCGCTTAATACATTTTTCCCGGGATTTCCGCTATCTGATCACCGGACGCATCTGGGGTCGGGCGGCGTTCATGCCGGGGGGAGGGTGAAGGAGATCCTGGTGCCCTTCCCGGGCTCGCTCTCCGCCCATATGCGCCCTCCGTGCGCCTCCACCAGGCTCCTGGCTATACTCAACCCCAGACCGCTGCCCCCCGATTCCCGCGCGCGGGAGCGGTCGGTGCGGTGGAAACGCTCAAAGATCAGCGGCAGCTCTTCCTTCTCGATGCCGGGACCCCGGTCGCTCACCGAGACCACGACCTCCTCGCCTTCCCGGCGCGCTTCCAGCAGGATGCTCCCGCCGCGCGGGGAGTACGCGAGCGCGTTCTGGATCAGGTTCCCGACCACCTGTGAAAGCCTCTCGGGGTCCGCCCTCACCCTTGGAAGATCATGGGAGAGCACGAAGCCCACGCGGACGTCCTTTTCCTGGATATAGTGCTCGAAGCCGGCGACCGTTTCCTGGAGGGCTTTTCCGATGTCCAGGGCTTGAGGGTGCAGCTCGAGTTGCCCGGCATCCACGAGGGCCAGCTGGCGCAGGTCCTCCACCAGGCGGGAGAGCAGGAGGTTGTTCCGGGCGAGGACCTCGAGCGACTCCCGGTCGAAGGGGATGACCCCGTCCTCCAGCGCCTCCAGGTAGCCGCGCTGCGCCGCAAGGGGGGTCCTCAGCTCGTGGGATATATCGGCGATCATGTTCTTCCTCAGGGTCTCGTTGCGGGAAAGGTTCTGCGAGAGGGCGTTGAAAGCGGCCGCCAGCCTTTCCACTTCCTGGTAACCGGATACCTTCACCTCTCTTCCGTAAGCCCCGGCGGCGATTTGCTGGGTAGCCTCCGTGAGCTGCGAGAGCGGCCTGGAGATGCGGTTGGACAGGTAATAGCTCAGGAGAAGGGCGAGTAAGGATCCCAGCACGCCGGTGATGATGTAGCCTAGGTCGATGTAGCGCAGCCGGTGCTCGGGCGGGCGGGGAGGCTCCGCTCCCCCGCCCCATGGAGGCGGCGGAGAGACGGTGGTTTCCTCGTCCTGGAAGGCCCGCCTGAACTCCCTCCGCACCAGGAAGTGCGAGAGAAAGGCGAAGAAGATTATGCACGCCAGGGTGACCCCGAGGATGGCCAGGAAGAGCTCCAGCCGCAGGTCAAGCCTTCCGCCTGGCCTGGAGGCGGTAGCCGACCCCGTAGACCGTTTCGATGAATCCCCACTCCCCCGCCGCATCTTTCAGTTTCCTCCTGATATTCTTCACATGCGTGTCCACGTTCCTGTCATAACCCCCGTAAAGATCTCCCTGGACCTCGTGAAGGATCTTTTCGCGGGAGAGGACGTTCCCGGGAGCTGCCGCCAGGGCGGCCAGGATGGCGAATTCCGTGGGGGTCAGGACCACCTCCCGCTCGCACGCGGTAACCAGGTGATTCCTCCTGTCGATGACCAGCGGGCCGACGCACAGCAGGGCTTCCCGCTCCGCCCTGCTGCGCCGCAGGACGGCCCTTATCCTGGCCACGAGTTCGCGGGGGCTGAAGGGCTTGATGACATAGTCGTCCGCCCCCAGCTCCAGGCCGCGCACCCTGTCCTCCTCCTCCGCCCTGGCCGAGAGGATGATGATGGGCACGCGGGAGAGCTTCCTCACCTCGCGGCAGAAGGCGTAGCCGTCCAGCATGGGCATGAGGATGTCCAGGACCACCAGGTCCGGCCGGTGTTCGCGCCAGAGGCGCAGAGCCGTCTCGCCGTCGTAGGCCACAAGGGTGGGGTAGCCCTCCCTCTCCAGGTAGGCCCGCACGAAACTCACGATGTCCTTCTCGTCGTCGACGATGAGTATCCTGTCCTTCCTCACCGCTCCCCCTCGACGCGGCTTCCCCGCCCCGGACGCCGCCGGGCTTAGCTCATGATAAGCGGTAAATATTAAGAAAATATGAAGGCGCATGAGAGCGGGGGCCTCAGTAGGGAAGAAGGTGCCGCAGGACACCGCAGAAAAGAGAGGGCGTTAGAAGGCGGTGACGCGAGGGGGTCCGGGCGGAAGGGGCAAGAGGGGAGCGAGCACGACCGGGGGTGGCGGGAAACATGCGCGGGGAGCTATCGAGCCCCGAAAAAGTCGTCACGAGGAGAGGGCGGGCGGCCGAGCAGGCCGGAGCTAAGCTGTTCCCGGAAAGCGTGAAGCGCCAGCCGCTTGCGGGCTGGCGCTTCCGCTCAGGGGGTGTTGGGGCCCTGAGACCGTGCTTCCGAAAGCCCCGCTCCGGGCCATCTCCAGGTCATCTCAAAGATCTCAGAGCGATGATGGCTTCTCCTCCAGAACCGCCCTGACCTGCTTCCTCTCCCTGCCGCGGTAGAAGTCGACGGTGATCTCGTCTCCCACCTGGTGCTTGCGCACCTCCAGCATCACCTGGTCCATGGAGTCCACCGCCGCGCCGTCTATGGCCACGATGATGTCGCCTGCCCGCAGACCCGCCTTCTCCGCGGGGCCGTTGGCGATGACGCGGCGCACGATGGCGCCCCTGTCCACGGGCAGGTCGTACACCCTGGCGGTGTCCGGGTCCAGGGTGCTGCCCATGAAGCCCAGCCAGGGATGGGTGGCGTGCCCCTTTTCGATCAGTTGCTCGATCACGGGCCTGGCGTTATCGATGGCGATGGCGAAGCCCAGCCCGTCATAGCCGCCGCTCGTGGTCTGGGAATATATGGCAGTGTTGATGCCGATCACCTGTCCCGCGCTGTTGCACAGGGGGCCTCCGGAATTGCCGGGGTTGATGGCGGCGTCGGTCTGGATGACGTCGAGCAGGGGCGTGTTGCCGATGTAGATGTTGCGGTTGAGGGCGCTGATGATCCCAGAGGTGACGCTGCCCTCAAAGCCCTCCGGGCTGCCCACCGCCACCGCCAGCTCGCCGACCACCAGGTCGGAGGAGGTCCCCAGCGGAGCGGCCGGCAGGTCGGAGGCGTCTATCCTGATGACCGCGAGGTCGCTGTCGGGATCCGTTCCGACTATCCTTGCATCGTAGGTGGACCCGTCGCGCAGGGAGACCTTCAACCTGCTGGCGTCCTCCACCACGTGGTTGTTGGTGACTATGTAGCCGTCCGAGCGGTAGATGAACCCCGAGCCCACGCCGCCCTGCAGGCCCCCGTACTGCACCTCTATGTTGACAACGGAGGGGAGTATTTTCTGGGCCACCTCGACCACGGCTTCCTGCCCCGCCTTGACCACGCGCTCCTCCACCGTCTTTATCTCCTGCACCTGCGTTGTCGTGGTCCCCTTGCCGCGCAGAACGTCCACGGGGTTGCTCCCGAGGATGAGGGGCAGGAGGAAGACCACGGCCACCGCGACCACGAGGGAAACGGCGACCGACGCCAGGATGTTCCTCCGGCGCCCGCCGTTTCGCGGCCCGCCCGATGCGGGGGGCGGGCCCGGCGGCACCGGCGGCGGGGGCGGAGGCACGGATGGTGGCTGCTGCGGTATCCCCATGTTTTCCGTCATTCTCATCACCTCTTCTGTTCTCGCCGATGGCGAACAAATCCCCGAATCCGGAGGCTGCCGCTTCGGTCCGAGACGCTTCCTCCCGGTGTGTTTCGCTATGGCCCGCAGGCCTGGGCAGCCTGTGCGTGGGGGGCGCCTCGCCCCCTCCGCGAGTAACCCGATCAAAAATGACGGGACGGCTCGCTTACGGGTTCCCCTCCCTTCCCTCAACTGTTAATATTACCCGCTTTCCCTGGCAATAGGTTAAACGGGTTCTGTTAAGGAAAGGTTAAGAAATCATAGGATCCGGGAGAAGAAAGCGGACCCCTTGCCGAACATCGGTCTGTGCGGTCGGGTCGGGTACCGGAACGGGTTTCCCCGGTGACGTCGTGCTCCCGCCCGGTGCGATGGGCGACCGTTTCATTAAGGCGCAGCCCCGTCTCCGGAAGGCGCGTCCTCTTCTGCGCGGAATGCCCCTGAGGTTATCCTTAAGAAGGGGGACGACGCGGGAAAAGGAAGGCCGCCGGCGCATATAGAATGATTGACAGACGGAGGTGATGAACATGAACCATGATGAGACGGGCGGTCCGCCTGGACCGCTTGCACCGCAGGAAGACGTGACTTCGCAGGCGCCGGAAGGCATGCCGCCGCGCGCGGGAAGGCCAAGGGTGGAGAAAAAGCGCCGCAAGGTGAGTCTTGTGGCGGCCCTGGTCGTCAACGTGGTCACGGTGATCATCGTGGCCATCATCATCGTGGCCATCCTCCTGCCGGGCTACCGGCGATCTTTCACGGCCGCCAGGGCATTGAAGGGCGCCGAAGAGGTATGGGTGGTGGTGCGCACCAGCGAGACGACCATAAGGGAGAACAGCACCGATTTCACGCGCGCCCAGGACGGGCTGAGAAACTCCCTCCAGGAGCTCGTGGGAACGGGGGGAGAAAACGTATATGCGTTCGTGCGCGACGGCTTTCCGGACCAGCAATGGGTTGAAGAGCACCTGCCGGAGAACATGAGGAAGTGGCTTCAGGAGCTCTATCCCGGCGTGACGCCGCAGAATACCGGCGGCACGCAACCAGGCACGAAGGGCAAGGACGAGGGCAAGGACGAGGGCGAGGGCGCCTCGCAGGAGGTGAAGCCCTGAGTTGCTGACCGCCAACATCGTGGTTGACGCCTTCCGTAGGTTCTGGGAGGGATTTATCGACCGCCTGCCCTCCCTCGCCGTCGGGGTGGTCGTCCTCGCCTTTTTCTACCTCCTGGCGCGCGCGGGAAGGTTCCTGGTGGGACGCTCCGTCGCCAGGCTGAAGGTTTCCGGCCATGCCGCGCAGGTGGTCTCGCGGTTGGTTTTCATCGCCGTGATGACCCTTGGCTTCCTGGTCGCGCTGGGCGTGATGGGAGTGAACCCGGGCGCGCTGGTGGCCTCCATGGGGCTGGTGAGCGTGGGCCTGGGTTTCGCCCTCAAGGACGTCATCGAGAATTTTCTGGCGGGGATTACCATCATACTGCAGCGCCCCTTCATCATCGGGGACACGGTGCGCTTCGGGGACGTGGAGGGCGTGGTGGAGGACGTGCGCGTGCGGGACACCGTGATACGCATGTTCGACGGCAGGAAGGTGTTCGTCCCCAACCGCTCCCTCTTCTCCGGGGTGGTCATCAACGCCACCGTGAACCGGCGCCGCAGGCTGGATTTCCAGGTGGGCGTCTCCTTCGACGCCGATCCCGAGAGGGCGGCGCGGTCGGCCGCGGAGGCCCTGGGGGACGTGGAGGGGGCGCTGGCGGAACCCGCTCCCCTGGTGGTGGTGGAGGGGATGGGGGAGAGCGCGATCAACCTGCGCGTCTATTTCTGGATCGACCCCGAGCGCACCAGCCTCCTGGAGGCCAGGTCGAGGGCCGTCGCCGCGGTCAAGAGGAGGCTGGAGGAGGAAGGGGTTAGGATACCCTATCCCATCGTCACCGTGTTGCCCGGTCCCTGAGCCGGCAGCTGCACCCCGGGCGATGATGCGGGGAGCTGAAGCGGGGGCGCAAGCAGCGGAGTGCCTGACCGGGCGGCGCCCTTCTCGTGATCGCCGCCACCCGGCCCCCGCGCGATGTCGCCGCCTTATCTGTCGCCGCCCTGTCAGGAGAGGGCGATGCCCAGGCGCGCCGCGATCTCCATGGCCCCGCGCTTCTCCTCCCCGCTCGGCCTGCGGTCTATCTCCGGGAAGAGGGCGGCGCGGTATTCGGGGCGGTACTGGAACATGAGGTTGAAATACACGCCCGGCATGTTCTCCGCCACCCATTCCATGATCCTTGCGGTGCAGCAGTGCAGGTGCCCCGGCAGCAGCAACTGCCTCAGCATGACCTCGCCGTTTTCGCGCGCGAGGAGGAAGTTGCGGCTCACCACGCGGAAGTAATCCTCCACGTCCGAGTAGCGGGAGGCGCAATCGTCGTTGCCGTAGCGGAAGTCCGCCAGGTAGACATCCATCACTCCCTCCAGGAGGCGCATGGCCTCCAGCGAGGTATACATGTTGGAGTTCCAGATCATGGGCAGGCCCCTGCCGTCTTCGCCCAGGGCGATGATGGTGTCCAGGATGGTGTGCAGGTTGGGGTCGGGGTTGCCGCCCACGAAGTTCGCGTTGCGGGACCCCTGCCGCATGCCCTCCCGCAGACCGGCCGCGAGAAGGAGCGGATCGGCGGGGCTGCCGCCGCGGGCGTCCATGGCGATATCCCAGTTCTGGCAGTAAGCGCAGCGGAAGGTGCAGCCGGCGAAAAAGATGGTGTGCGACGGGACCAGCTCGGGTTCCTCCCCGAAATGGAGGAAAACGGAAGCCACGCGAGAGACGTCGCCCACCCCGCAGTAACCCCGTTCTCCCCGCGTGCGGTCGACGCCGCAGCGGCGCTCGCACATGCGGCATGCCGCGAGCATGCGGCGCGCCAGGAGTGCCTTGAGCTCGAGCAGGGAAGTACCGCTTGGAGGCGGTGGCTCCTTTCCTTCCCGCCATGCCAGGCGGAAGCGCTCCATGGCCTCGTCGTGCAGCCCCCAGAGCCCTTCGTCGCTCATGCCCTCCAGGGCTTCAGGGCCCGGGGCGCCGGAAGGTACGGTGCCGGGAGTGGCGGTGCCGGCGGGAACGGGTGGGACAATGCCCGGGGCGCCGGAGGGGACGGAGATCTCCACGCGCGACGCCACCCAGTGGCGGGCCGGCCTCTCCCCGTTCAGGATGGCGAAGTATTCGTCCAGCATGGCCTGCTCCCGTTCCTCCGTTCCACCCTTAACTCCATTCCCCCCTTAATGATTTTACCCTCCCGGAGAGGCGGGGGCACGCGCGTACGGCCGGGGTGGATAGCACGTTGCGGGCACGTCGTATAATGCAGTTATTGCGGCGGGGCGCCGCGGACAAGGCGCGGAGAGCAGGGAGCGGATACCGATGCGGACGACCGGGAAGCGGTCTTGCATGGAAGACCTGGAGGCGGCATGGCGGCCTGGGTGATGATCCTGGGAATGGTCACGCTGATCAACGTGACCATGGTCGGGGCCGTCATGCAGCTGGCGGGGAACATCCCCGACGCCTCCCTCCTGGTCATCCTCTCCCGTTACCTGAGGAAAAAGGAGGAGCCGCGCGAGCTTCTCCTGCATCACCTGGAAGCTTCTGCCAGGCTAAAGCGCCTGCGGCGGAAGTCGGCGCTTCTCGCCGCCCTCATCGCCCTTGCCGCGTGCGGCCTGACGATAGGGGCGCTGGCGGTCGGATGGGGCGCTTGGGGCATGGCCGCGGTCACTTTCTGGATATTGGCGGCGAACGTGGCCTTCCTGGACGTTCCCATCGCCGCTCTCAAGAGAAGGTCGTCTCGCATGAAGCCCGGGGACGCGCGGCCGGAATGACTCACCGCTCGCATGGTGCCACTCCGTGCATGCCGCCTCTCCTCCCGACGGGAACGCGGGACCCGCGAGAAACCCACGTTGTCTTTCCGCAGGCATCGTCGTGCGCGCCGTCACGCCCGCCGGCGGGAGCACCGGGCCGCGCCCACCAGGAGGGCCTTGCGTCAGCCTGCATGCCGCCCGCTTGGGTTACAATTGACGTGGAAAGCGAACCGGCGCGCGTTCCATGTTTGCGTGGCCGGGAAACATGGTCGGGAAAACGCGGTCCGGTCGCGGCGCAGGCCGGTGGCGCGGACGCGCGGATACGGAGGAAAGGCCGCAAGTTGCTCTCGGAAGAATATCTCGCGGCGAGGGCGATCTCGCTGCGCATAGCCTCGGAGGTCGACCCCCCGCGTTTCTACCTGGAAAAGGAGGAGGCGGTGGAGGCCTCGCGGGCCGCGCTCGAGGGCCATCCTCTGTGCATGTCCGTGCGTGAACTGGTCGAGGAGAGGGGGGAGCGCCTGGGGCACGGGATGGCGCACGTTCTCAAGGTGGCCGTGGACGCGGGCGCCCTGGTGCTCATCGAGAGCGAGGTCGGCGGGGAGGGAGAAAGGGAGGATAGAGAGCGCACCCTCCTCCTCGTCCACCTGGCGGGCCTCCTGCACGACATCCGCAGGGACGAGCCGGAGCACGCGCTGAAGGGGGCGGAGGAGGCGGAGATGATCCTGCGGGGCTTCGACGTGAGGGACGGAGAGAGGAAGGCCATCACGCAGGCCATCCGCAACCACGAGGCCTTCAAGCCGGCCATGCCCCTGGAGGACCCCTCGCTGCAGGTGCTCTCCGACGCGCTTTACGATGCCGATAAGTTCAGGTGGGGACCGGACAACTTCACCGAGACCCTGTGGTCGATGGCGGCGCCGTTCCGCATCCCCCTGGAGGTCCTGCTGCGCAACTTCCTTCCCAGGATGGAAGGGATAAGGCGCATAGCGGATACTTTCCGCACACCCACGGGCAGGGAGTACGGACCGGACTTCATCGCGCGTGGGCTGGAGATAGGCGAGAGGCTGTACCGGGAGCTGGCGGGGATGTACGGGATATGACGGAACGAGGGGTGGGTGAAGGGCAAGGCGAGAAGCGCCCCGCGATAAGCGGCGATCGACGGAAGGCGGGTAGAGATAGCGGGAGAGAAGGCGGGTAGAAGCAGAGAGAAGGCAGAGAGAAGGCAGAGAGAAGGCGAGAACATGTTCCAGAGCGTCAAAGAGGTTCGCGCCAGGCTGGCGGAGCAGAAGTACATCTGCAGCGAGGAGATCGCCACCGTGGTCTTCCTCGCGGAGCGGTTGGGCAAGCCCGTCCTGGTGGAAGGGCCGGCGGGGGTGGGCAAGACGGACCTGGGCAAGGTGACGGCGGCCGCCCTGGACCGCGAGTTCATACGCCTGCAGTGCTACGAGGGCCTGGACGAGGCCAAGTCCCTCTACGAGTGGGAGTACTCCAAGCAGCTGCTGTACACCCAGATCCTCAAGGACGTGCTCGCCGAGGAGCTGGCGGGAGCCCGCGGGCTGGCGGAGGCGGTGGAGAGGGTCGCGAGGCAGGACGAGGTCTTCTTCTCCCGGAAGTTCATCGTGCCCCGGCCCCTGCTGCGGGCCATCCTGTCGGAGAAACCGGCCCTGTTGCTCATAGACGAGGTGGACAAGTCCGACCCGGAATTCGAGGCCTTCCTCCTGGAGATCCTCTCCGACTTCCA
Source organism: Actinomycetota bacterium (assembly GCA_014360655.1). Lineage (NCBI taxonomy): Bacteria > Bacillati > Actinomycetota > Actinomycetota bacterium. The sequence continues at coordinate 172,990 of JACIXC010000003.1, forward strand.
GGTGAGCATACCGGAGCTGGGCACCCTGCGGGCCAGGCATATCCCCATGGTCGTGCTCACGAGCAACAACGCCCGGGAGCTGAGCGACGCCCTCAAGAGGCGCTGCCTGCACCTCTTCATCGATTTCCCCTCGCGGGAGCAGGAGCTGGAGATAGTGCGACTGAAGGTCCCCGGCATCGGCGAACGCCTGGCGGAGCAGGTGGTGAAGGCGGTACACCGCCTGCGCGGGCTCGACCTCAAGAAGGCGCCGGGCATCAGCGAAACCCTGGACTGGGCCCGCGCCCTGGTGGTGCTCAACGCCCAGAGGCTGGACCAGGAGCTGGTGCGGCAGACCCTGAACATCGTCCTCAAGTACGAGAAAGACATAGGCAAGGCGAGGGAGAACCTGCACGAGCTGGTGGAGGCATGAACGGGGACGGGCGGAAGGCGGGGAGCCGCACCGGAAGGGACCGCCCGTGTTGCCCTGCCTTCCCCTGCGCGGGAGGAAGAGGCGTGAAAGGGTGAGGGCGTGGAGGAGCGCGTCCTGGAATTCGTGAGGGGCCTGCGCGGACGCGGCGTGCCGGTATCCACGGCGGAAAGCATCGATGCCCTGGGGGCCGCGGAGGCGGTGGGGCTGGAAGACGCCGCGGCCTTCAAGGCCGCGCTCAAGGCTACCCTGGTAAAAAACGACAAGGATGCGGTGCACTTCGAGGAGCTCTTCCCCCTCTATTTCCTCGGCCTGGAGAGCGCCGGCGGGAACGTGGTCCCCGACGACGGGCTCCTCGCTTCCCTGGAGCGCGCGGCGCGGGAGATGGCGGGGAAAGGCGAAGTGAGCCCCCTGCTGCTCCTCCTGCTCGGCGGCAGGGCAAGCGAATGGGAGCCTTTCATAAGCGCGGCCGCGGGCGGGGTCGGTACCTCCCAGCTGGTGACGCGCATGCAGGTGGGGATGTACACGCGGCGCATAAACGATGTTTTCGACTGGCAGGGGATGGAAGAGGAGCTCGCGCTGCTGCTGGCGCGCATGAGGGAGGAGGGATGGGGGGAGGAGGAGCTGGAGCGCCTGCGGGAGGCATTTCGGGCCAACCGCGAAGCGTTCCGGGGGCAGGTGCGCCGTTACGTGGAGAGGGAGCAGGCGCGCAACGCGGACCGCGTTCCCATACCCGAGAGGATGGAGCGCCTGGTGGGCAGGCCGCTGTCAGGACTGGACGAGCACGAGATGCAGCAGATGCGGAGGGCGGTGGACGTCCTGGCCCGCAGGCTGCGCAACAGGATCTCCCTGCGAGAGACGAGGATGCGGCGGGGCAAACTGGACGTCCGGGCGACGCTGCGCGGCAACATGCAGCACGGAGGGGTCCCCTTCCGCCTGGTCATGAGGAGCAAGAGGATAGAGAAGGTGGAACTCATGGTGCTCTGCGACATCTCCTCTTCCGTGGCGCGCGTCTCCCAGTTCATGCTGCAGTTCGTCTACACCATCCAGGACTGCCTGGCCAAGGTGCGCAGCTTCGTATTCGTGGACGAGCTGGGAGAGGTCACCGATTTCTTCCGAGAGGAAGATATTTCCAAGGGGGTGAAGAGGGCGCTCACGGAGGCGGGCATCGCTTACCATGCCCGCAGCGACTTCGGCGGCGTCTTCCGCCAGTTCTGCGAACGGTACCTTCAGGACGTGGGCTACCGCACGTACATACTGGTCATAGGGGACGCCCGCAACAACTACAACGACCCGTGCACCTGGGCGCTGGAGAAGATGCGGGACCGCTGCAAGGGCATCATCTGGCTGAACCCGGAAACCGGGTCCTTCTGGGACACCGGGGACAGCGTCATAGGCGCGTACGCCCCCTACTGCCGCGAGGTAAGGGTATGCCGCACGTTGCGGGACCTCGAGGATGCGGTGGAGTCCCTGTTGCTGTAGCAAGACCACGGGACCGATGCCGCGGGGCCGGGCCACAGGCGTTGCCTTCCGCTACATCACGGGGTCGCGCCCCGGATGTTGTCGTGATTCCGGGGCGCGAACGTGCCGCACGGCACGAGGCGGGCGAGACGACGGATGATCCAGGACAGGCACGGAGGCCGGGGGTGGTTTATAATCGAAAAAACGAAGAGATAATGAAGAGATAATGCCTCGTGCGGCGTTGTGCGGCGACGGTGATAGGGGCAGGAGACGGGAGCGCAGATGGAAGAGGCGAAAAGGGAACGCGAGGAGACGCTGGACGTGGTCATCGTAGGTGGCGGCCCGGCGGGGTTGACCGCCGGCATCTACCTGGCGCGCGCCCGCATGAATGCCTTGCTGGTGGAGAAACAGTCACCTGGAGGGGCGCCAGCCCTCACCGAGCGCATCGAGAACTACCCCGGCTTCCCGGAGGGAATATCCGGCTTCGAGCTGGTGGACCGCATGCGCCGCCAGGCGGAAGGATTCGGGCTGCGCATCAACCCCTTCAATCCCCTGGTGGGAGCGAGGGAGGAGGGGGAGGTAAAGGTGCTGGAGACCGAGGAAGGGGAGCTGCGCGCCCATGCCGTCATCCTGGCCACGGGCATGCGGCCGGCGAAGCTGGGCGTCCCGGGGGAGGAGGAATTTCACGGGCGCGGCGTCTCCTACTGCGCCACCTGCGACGGGGCCTTCTTCAAGGACGGGGTGGTGGCGGTGGTGGGCGGCGGCAATTCCGCCGTGGAGGAAGCCCTCTTTCTCACGCGCTTCGCCCGCAAGGTGATCATCGTGCACAGGAGGGACCGCCTGCGGGCGGGAAAAATACTCCAGGAGAGGGCGCTGTCGCATCCCAGGATGGACTTTGCATGGAAGAAAGTGGTAAAGGAGATCAGGGGGAAGGAGCGCGTGGAAGGACTGCTCCTCGCCGACGTGGAGGGGGGCGGCGAGGAGGAGCTGGCGGTGGACGGGGTCTTCCTCTACGTGGGCAACCTTCCCAACACCGAGGAGGTGCGCGGTTTCGTGGAGCTCGACGACAGGGGGTTCATCCTCGCCGACGCCTCCCTGCAGACCAGCGTGCGGGGGGTGTTCGCCGCGGGTGACGTGCGCGCCGGGGCGGTGTGGCAGGTGGCGGCCGCGGTGGGAGACGGGGTGAGGGCTGCCCTCAACGCCCAGTTCCACGTGGAAAGCCTCATGGGAACGGCGTACATCTGACCTCCATGGTAATATATGGTATGCCGGGCGGAACGGGACCGGTTTCCGGGGCGGGAAGGAGAGCGCACGGGGGAACTGGTCAAGGGAAAGGGGAAGGACGAGCAAGCGGCGCGATGGCGAGGAACGGGAAAGAGGACGGTGGTACGAGGAAGTGTGCGATGCGGGAAAAGCGGAACATGCGCGGATAATCGGAACGGAAAGAAGAAACGCGTGACAGGCGGGAGACGATACCCGGAGGAGGTGTGACCGGTGGCCGGTAAAGTCGTCGAGTTGAATGACGGCAACTTCGAGCAGGAGGTCCTCAAGAGCGAGCTGCCCACCCTGGTGGACTTCTGGGCGCCCTGGTGCGGCCCCTGCCAGATGATGGCCCCCATCCTGGAGGATGCGGCGGAGGAATGGGAGGGCAGGATCAAGGTGTGCAAGCTCAACGTGGACGAGGCCATGGCGACGGCGCGCGATTACCAGATCCAGTCCATCCCCACCATGATCCTCTTCGAGAAGGGCGAGCCCGTTAAGCGGCTTGTCGGCGCGCGGCCCAAGAAGGCCTTCGTGGACGAATTCCAGGGCTGGCTGTAGGGATCCCGGGGCCGGCCTCAAGGTATGGTCGCAAGGAGGAAGCGGACATGAAAATAGCCGTGGTAGACGGCATGGGGGGGTCCATAGGCCACCAGCTCGTCCTGGAACTGCGGCGCAACCTCCCGGAGGACACGGAGATCATCGCCCTGGGCGCCAACGCCATCGCCACCGGGAACATGATGAAGGCGCGCGCCAACCGGGGGGCCACGGGAGAGAACGCCGTGCGCGTCTGCATCGGGGAGGCGGACGTCATCATGGGAAGCCTTTCCATCCTCATCCCCAACTCCATGATGGGGGAGCTGACGCCGGAGATGGCCACGGCCATCGCCTCCGCCCGTGGTCGCAAGGTGCTCCTGCCCCTGACCCACCCCCGGATAGACATCATGGGCACCGGCGACGAGCCGCTCCCCAAGCTTATCGAGCAGGCGGTGGAGCTGGTAAGGAGGATGTGCGAGGAGGTGAGCGGAGATGTGTGAGGCCGCGGTCTTTATGGACAGGGGCGGGCAGCTGGAAAAGATCATGGACGACGTGGTGGAGGTGCGGCCCGAGGAGGGAAAGCTGCTCCTGGTGGACGTCTTCGGCGAGCAGAAGCTGGTCTCCGCGCGCATCGGCGAGGTGGAGCTCCTCGACCACCGCATCATCCTGCGCGAGAGCGAAGGCTGAGCGTTTCCGCGTCAGCGAGCGGCGGCACCCGCCGTCTTCGCCCCCGGCAGGTCCAGTTCCCACTTGCCGCAGCGGCCGCCCCAGCGGGCCAGGGTGTCCCCCTCCACCATGATCTTCACGATCTCGCAGTTGTTGGAGCATCCCTTGCAGTTGAAGCTGGAGGTGCGGTAGTCGATATCGGTGACCCGGAAGCCCTTGAAGTTGGAGACGGGCGGGTTCAGCTCCTTGGCGAGCAGGGCGGCCCCGATGGCCCCCATGACGTTGTAATGCTCGGGGACCACCACCTCCATCTTGAGCGCCTCCTCGAAGGCGCGCTTCATGCCCACGTTGGCCGCCACGCCGCCCTGAAAGACCACCGGAGGCTCGATGCTCTTGCCCTTGGCGAGGTTGTTCAGGTAGTTGCGAACCAGCGCCTCGCACAGCCCGAAGATGATGTTCTCGATGGGGTGCCCCACCTGCTGCTTGTGGATCATGTCCGATTCGGCGAAGACGGAGCAGCGACCGGCGATCTGTACGCCCGTCTCCGCCCGCAAGGCGTAGGAACCGAAATCCTCGATGGGGATGGCCAGGCGCGCCGCCTGGTGGTCCAGGAAGGAGCCCGTGCCGGCGGCGCACACCGTGTTCATGGCGAAGTCGACCACGATGCCGTCCTGGAGGATGATGATCTTGGAGTCCTGGCCCCCGATCTCCAGCACCGTGCGCACTTCCGGCACGACGTGCAGGGCGGCCACGGCGTGGGCGGTGATCTCGTTCTTGACGATGTCCGCCCCCACGATGATGCCGCTCAGGTGGCGGGCGCTTCCCGTGGTCCCCGCACCCATCACCTCCACGTCGCCGGGAAGCTGCGCGCCCAGCTCGCGCATGCCCTCCTGCACGGCGCGGATGGGCTGTCCCATGGTGCGCAGGTACACGGAGGCCGCTACTTCGCCGCTTTCGTCCAGGAGCACCAGGTTGGTGCTCACCGAACCCACGTCAACTCCCAGGTACCCTTTCATGGCTATTACTTTATCACAGTACCGGGGGCGGTTGGGGTCGCATCTTCGATATCCGGTTGAAGGGCCAGGGCTGCCGGATCCGTGACGATCACTCCATGCTCGACAGAAATGCCTGGAAAGCATGGCCGCAGTTGCGGAATTCGTTTGGAAAACTCCATGTCACAGAGTGACGAAAGCGATGATGGTGGTGGGGAGGCCGCGGTTTAACGGGAGATGTTCATCACCATCACGCTGCATCATTGCGGCCATCAATAAGCAGGGACCGGGATAACCCTTCGGCCTTGGGTCGAAAATCGGTGATGGCCGGATGGGATCAAACCCCCGGTGTTCGGCCGAAGGGCCGAATCGAGGCATGCGAACCCCGCAACCCCAGCGCTTGCGGGAAACCCGTCATTCTTTCCGTGTTGAGGCGCCGAATCGGGAAAGCGCCCCCCTAATCCCATTCCGGCCGACTCCACGCTACTCCTACCACCGGGAAGGAGGGATTTCGAAAAAGGCGGTGGCCACACCGGAAGGGGGTGGGGCGCCCGGCACGGGCGGTGCGGCACCGCGGCAAGGGTGATCCCGGAAAAAGAACCCCGGGCTTGCCCCTCCTGCGGGGAGCTGGAGGAGGGATACGAGGGCCAGGGGGGAACGCTTCGTTTCGCTTGCAATTACGCTGCGGAGACGCGCGATGACGCCGTGCGCGGGTTTGCCGCCGGGCCCGTGCCGCCCGTGCCGGGCCCTATGCAGGGCCCGGCCGGTGCGCTCGCCTGCGCGCGGGCTTTTTTCTCGCTATGACCTGGTCGAGGAAGGTCTCCACCTCGCGCTGGAATATCTCCATGGGCGTCTGCCGCTTGTCGAAGACGTCGCCGGTGAGCACCAGGGTGGGGACGCCCAACCGCTTCATCATCTCGCGTCGGAAGAAGGAGACGGTTCCCAGGGTATGCTTGCAGGCGTGCACGCCCCCGAAGATGCAGGCGTCCGCCCCCAGGTCCTGCACGGCGTAGCAGATGTCGTCCACCCAGCGCAGGGAGATGGATTCCCCTCCCATCTGCCGCGTCATGGGATAGTCGAAGGCGATGTCCGCATAGGTCCGTAACATGCTCTCCTTGGATGAGTAGTCCATGGGAGGGAAATAATGGATGGCGAGTATGTCGCCCAGGATGGATATCCCCCTCTTCTCCATCCAGGTGAAGTAACCGTGGAAGTCGAACAGCCAGTAGATATAGCTGATGTACACGCGCGCCAGCTCCTCCGGGGCGGTATACTCACCCTTGCGCATCCTTTCCTTGGAAATATCTACCATACGCTGCAGGACCTGTACCGCGTCCTCGCGTCCCCACATCTGGCTGCGCAGCACCAGGAGGGTCATGCCGAAGATGTTGGGGACGGGGCAGGGGCGCGCTTTCTTGAGCTCCCAGTACTCGTTGTAGAGCTCCACGGCGCGGTAAGACCTCTCCATCACCTCGCGCAGGCGCTCCTCCTTGAGCTCCTCCCCGCTCCACTCCTCGATCTCGCGGACGAACCGCATGAGGTACTGGAAGTACTGCTCGCGGCCGCGCGGGGATTCGTCCACCGGCTTTTCCAGGATGAACTGGGGGACCCCCAGGTAGTCGGCGGCGAAGGCGTGTATCTTGGCGTTGGGGTTGCAGCTCCCGGGCGTGTTGTAGACGATGGCGTCGGGCTTCAGCCCGGGGCCGGCCAGGAGCGAGGCGATGCCGATGGTGTTGCCGGAGCAGAGGGAGTCGGGAAGCCCCAGGCTCAACGCGTAGTCCCAGAAGCGCTCCCCCTGCCCGTAGCAGATGTTGACGATGGCCCCGGAGACTATCTCCGTGCACAGGGGAAAGAGGGAATCGAAGGCCCAGAAGAGCTCGGGCGGGAAGGTGAAGGGGATGAAGATGAGCTTCTTTCCCTCCGCCTGGGCCCGCTGCGCTTCCCAGAAGAGCTCGAGCAGCCTCTGGAAGAAGAAGACCTCCAGGTTGCGGTTCGCGGGCAGCTCCAGCAGCCCCAGGACGGTGTTCCTGAGCTCCGGGAAGACGAAGTTCGCCGCCCCCTCGACGTCCTCGTCGCTGATGTTCTCGGAGAACTTGTAGACCATCTCCAGGATGCTCACGGCGCGCTCGAAACCGTTCTCGCCCCACCTCATCGCGTAACCCTTCTCCATCACGCACCACCCCCGATCCTCTCCAGGAAGGCCTGCACGCGCGTCTTGGTGCGCCCCACGTCCGACGCGGCGCTGTACTCCTTTTCCAGCACCAGGACGGGGATGCCCGCGCGCTCGAGGTCGCGGCGCACCAGCACGGAGTCCACGCCGTGCAGGTCGCAGAACTTGTTGTAGAGGTATACGGCGCCGTCAACCCGTGACCGCTGGGCCGTCTGCACGATGTAATCACGCCGCTTTCCGTATTCCTTGTACATGCGGGGGCAGAAGATGCTCCCGAGGTAGCCGGAGGCAAGGGCACGCAGGGGATCGCCGTCCGCGTCCTGCCGCTGCAGGAAGGCACGGGAACCGAAGCAGAGGGCGTCGGAGACGATCGCCGCACCCAGGCCCTCCATCTCCCGCAGCCACTCCACCTCGTCCGTTGCCGGCCCGCAGAGCATGAGCCTGGCCGCCGGCTTCATCCCCGGCGCGTTCCTCCTTTCCTCCAGGGAGTCGGAGAGCAGGCGGGCGAAATCCCTTCCCGTCATGCGGGACCCCGCCAGCTCCAGGGCCAGCGCCTCGCTGCCCGAGAGCCTGGGACGCTCCGCTTCCCTCAGGGCGCAGAGCTCCCTCCACTTCTCCCGCACCAGGTTCCAATCGGCGACCGCCTGCCGCAGGGATGCCTCGCTCGCCTCGGCGCCGAAATGGGACGCGATGTGGTCCCGGAGCAGCTCCAGCTCGCCCTCGAAGTAGGCCAGGGAGTCGTCGCGGTAGAAGTGCGGGACCTTGAGGTAATGGAAGAAGGGCAGCCCCTTGCAGTGCTGCCAGTTCTCGAACATGGCCCGCAGGTGGTCGCAACCGTTGGTCTCGATGATGCCGTCCAGGAAATCGTAGGTGCCGTCCAGGGCGAGCTGCAGGCAGGAGCGGCAGAAGGAGCAGTTGAAGAGGGACATCTCGCCGTCGGCCAGGTCGGTGCGGGGGTTGCCCAGGGCCCGGATGCGGTAGGGAAGGATGCCCGCCGCCTCGATGAGCTCCACCGGCGTGGCCACGCAGGCGTAGCCGAGCACCAGGCCGCCCCTTGCCTTCCATTCCCGGACGTAGTCGTCGTATACTTCTCGTTCCGTTATAGGTGCCGTGGGTACGCCTGTCACGCCCTTCACCTCCTTCCGCGAAGACGGGCCCACCGCCCGGCGAGGTAGCCCTTGATGGTTTGGTATATTATGGTAGATAAGGCCCTGAGGGCGATGCCGGCGAGCTCCGGGTGCGCGGCCAGCGCGCCCGCGAGGAGGGACGCGGCGTTCCCCGCGGCGCGGTCGAGCTCCGCGTGGTCCAGGCGTTCCAGGAAGTCCGAGGCGGCCGACCCCGCTGGCATGCCCGCGGCGGCGCGGCGGTTGAAGGCCCGCAGGGCGCGGTTAACCCGGTCCGCCAGGCTGTGGTAGGGGATGAGAGAGGTACGCTCGGCTCTCAGGGATGACGCCACCTCCCGGCCGATGCGCGAGAGGAGGCCCGGGCTCTCCTCCCCTGCCCTGCGGCCTAGCTCGAGGAAGGCATGGACGGCCCTTGCCGTCCCCTCGGTATCCAGGCCCCGGGCCAGCGCCTCCTTCATGCCGCGCATGGTCTCCGGCGGCAGCGAGCACAGGCTCTCGAAGAGGGAGGCGGCGGTGCGCGCGAGGGCGTTCGCCAGGGAAACCGCCGCCTCCGCCAGCGAGACCGCCATGGCCTCGTCCCTCAGGGCCTGGCCCACGAGGGCGGCCACCATGGTTTCCCCTTCCTCCGCAAGGGCGGCCACCGCCTCGGCGAGCAGCGGGCCCTGCAGTCCCGCCACGAGCTCGCTCCCCATGCGGGAGAAGGGAGTCGCGGAATAGAGGCTCCCCTCCCCCAGGATGAGGTTGCCGCGGTGGAGGTTCACCGCCACGCCGGCGGCCCCGTTGATCACCTCCGCGATGCCCTTCCAGTCCAGGTCCTCGAGGATGTTGAAGAGCGCGTAGGACATGGCCTCCGCGGGCATGTTGAGCACCTCGAAGAGCTTCTGCAGGACCTTGAGGGCCTGGTTGATCACGGGGGGCACCACGCTGAAGAGGTTGACCAGGGCCACCGGGTTGTCCCCCAGCGCTTCCACCTCGCCGCGCAGGAGCTCCAGGTTTTCCTCCGCCCGGAAGACCAAGGCCTTGCGCAGCTTGCCGAAGTCCACGGCCCGCAGGGCGTCGGCGGTGATGGCCAGGCGCCGCCGGGCGAGCAGCCCGGGGTCCTGCTCGTGAAGGCGGATCATGAGGCGGGAGAGGGAATTCACCGCCTCGCCGATCGCCCCGCCGTCAAGGCGGGAGAGGGCCCGGTCGACGGCCTGCGCAGCGCTCTCGGGGGGCAGGCTCTCGAGGTGTTCGGCGAGGGCCTTCACCGCCCGCGCCGCCGCCTCCAGCACCCTGGGGAGCGCCTCCAGGACGGCCAGGGAAGTATCGCCGTCATCTCCGACCAGGGCCTGCGCCAGCTCCCGCGGGTCGCCCTCGTTGACGTCCCGCAGGAGGCGCGTGAAGTTCTCCCGGATGCGTTCCACCTCCGGGCGGGTGCTCTCGTTCTCCGCATGCATCGCCATCACCTCGCTGTCGAGTGCACTGCCGTGCGAACACCTGCGGCCGCGCGCCGGGGACCCCGCGATTCGGCCGCGCTTCCCGTCAGGCCGCGGCTCATCAATCTACTGCCTTCTTTTTCCAGGGTATGGCCATTGCCAGCATGGCCACGTAGGCGGCGAAGAACCAGAAAAGGAACCACAGGCCCAGGGAGGGGACCTCCTTCCTGCGCAGCCGATCGGCCAGCAGGGCGCAGGCCATGCCCTTGTAGAGGATCTGCGCGTACGAGGACGTGTCCTGCATGACCTGCCTCCCGTCAAGCTTTCCCGGGGACCGACGGCCCCATCCACCTCTCCATTCACCGTTTCCTGAGCGCCGCCGCCTTCCTCTTCGCCAGGCGCAGCAGGAGGAGCGCGGCCACCGCGGCCGCAACGCCCGCCGCGGCCCTGCGCGCGGCCCCTTCCTTTTTTTCGCGCGGGGGACGCGCCGCGGCGATGGCCAGCGCGGCTACGCGCCGCAGTGAGCGGGCCAGGGCGGCGGTGTCCATTTCCCTGCGGGCCAGGGAAAGGGTGTGGGCGATCTCCGCGCGGTTTTCCTCCAGGCGCGCCGTGGCCCGGTCCAGGGCGGAGAGCAGGCGGTTGAGGGCCGCGACGGCCGCTTCCCTCACCTCGTCCGGGGTGCTGTCCTCGCCCACGGCCAGGCGTCGGAGGAGGGCCCCGTAAACCTCCGGAAAGCGGCCGAGCCGCTCGCGGTCTATGCCCCCGCCGATGCGCCCCAGGATGTCCTTGAGCAGCGGTTCCGGCAGGCCGTTGAGCTGGCGGCCCAACTCGAGCATGAACTCCAGCAGCCAGTTGGCGAGGTCGGGAAAAGCGCCGAACAAGCTCATGGAGATGCCGGGGTCTCCCCAGAGGAGGGTCTTCACCAGGCCGGACGCCGCCTCCGGCCTGATGCCCTTCATCTGGAGGAGGAGGACCTCCTTCAGCGCCGGGGTGGCGATCACCTCCCTGAGCAGGCGCTCTCCGAGGCCCGGGTAAACCAAGTCGTCGCTCATGGCCTCACCCCCCTCACTTCTTTTCCGCCCGGCCCGCGCCGCTTTGGCCCTTCTTCGCCCGGGTCGCGCCGGCTCGGCCCTCCACGGCTTTGGCCGCGCCGCCCCGGCCCTCCTCCGCCCGGGCTTCGCCCTCCCGGCCTCCCGCCTTCGTGGCGGTCTTGCGCGCGGCCGGCCTGGCGGGGGCTTCCAGCAAAGGCTTGATGACGTGCTGGGCGAAGTCCGGGTTCTCGGAAAGCGCCCTGCTGAAGGCCTGGATGAAGGCGTGCGTGGAGGTGCTCCTGTCCTTTGCCCGCTCCGCCGTGCGCGCCATCCACCCGCTGAGCCTCGCGGCGAGGTCGCCGCCCTCGAGGGCGCGGGAGCAGGAGGCGGAGAAGTCCCCCGCCAGGGAGGAGAGGCCCCTGCGCAGGCCGCTTTCCGTGTCCGTGAGGTCCAGGGAGAGGAGCATCTTTAAAAGCCCGCCGGCCGCTTCCCCCGCCGCGGCGCCGTCTATACCCGCCACGATGCGTCCCAGCAGGTCCTTCAGCAGGGGAGGGGGCATGGCGTTCATCTGGGCGGCGCTCTCGGCCATGGCTTCCAGCGCCACGTTCACCATGGCGGGAAGGGACCCCATGATGGACATGAGCAGCCCGGGGTCCTGCCAGAAGAGGGTGCGCACCAGCCTCCTGGCCGCCGGGGGGTCTATGGAATTCAGGAGGATGATGACGGTCTCCTTGAACTTGGGGGTGCGGATGAGCTCCCGCAGGATGCGGTCTGCGGCGTCGACGATGCCCCTGCTCTCCGCCTCGCCTCGCGTCTCGATGTCCGCTTTCATCTTCACCACCTCAGAGGGTCTCGCACTCGTAGAACCAGCGGGCCACCTCTATCTGGCAGAGCTGCTTCGATCCCTCCACCAGCTGCAGGATCTTCAGGTCGCGCCAGTGCTTCTCCACGTCCCAGTCGCGGTCCGCGCCGTAGGCTTCCATGAGGTTCATGACCCTGCCGGTGACCTCGATAAAGCGGTCCATGGCCAGGTAGCGCTGGGCGCGCATCCTGGCCACCAGCCCGGGGTGCCAGAGCGGCCCGTAGAGGTCGTGGCGGTCGCACATGCGGGCGCACTGGTAGCCCACTATCCTTATGGCCTCGATGTTGGCGGCGAAGTCGGCCAGCAGCCCGGCCACGGCATCGTTTTCCTTCAGGGGCAGCCCGCGGTAGCGCTTGCGGTTCACGAACTCCGTGAGCCTCTCGTAGATGTTCATCATGGCGCCGGAGATCCAGGCGATGATGCCCATGTTCCCCGTGGACATGATCTCCCCGAAGTACTTGGCGTCGTCGCCGGGGCCGCAGGCGCGGTACCAGAGGGGCACGCGCACGTTCTCGAACCACACGTCCGAGTTCATGTCCGCCGCCATGCCCGCCTTCTCGTATGGCGGCCCCTGGGTCACCCCGGGCGTGTCGTCGGTCACGAAGATCACCGCGATGTCCCGGGGGTCGTCGGACCCCGGGTTGGTGGTGCAGACCACGGCCATGAGCCTGGCCAGCCCGCCCGTGTTGGAAGGCCACAGCTTGTGACCGTTGATCACCCACTCGTCCCCGTCCCTCACCGCGGTGGTCCTGATGGTGCTTCCCCTCACGATCTCGATGTTCTCGATGTCCGAGCCGCCCTGGGGCTCGGTCATGCACAGGGCCGCGAAGACGGGCTCCGTCGTCTCGCAGAACATGGGGGCGAACTCCTCCAGGAGGCGGCGGTTCTCGTGCGGCTCCAGGGCTATGAAGAGGAAGGGCCAGAAAAGGGCGCCGAAGGCCAGGGCCATCCCGGAATCGGCGCGGGCTATCTCCTCGAACATGCGGAAGGCGGCCACGCACATGTAATGCGACCGGCCCATGCCCCAGCCGCCGAGGTCCTCCGGGAAGATCATGCGCTGCAGGCCGTACTCTCCCAGGAGCTTCCTGAAGGGGGGATGGATGAGGTGGTGGTCACGGTAATCCTCGTCGAACTCGCGGCGGTAGGGCATGACGTCCTTTTCCACCCAGTCGCGGAAGATGGAACCCAGGAGGCCGTCCATGGGCGAGACGTATTCCAGGGGTCGGGTGAAATCGTCGATGCTCCTCGCGTCGTTGCTTCCCACGTGCGTCACCTCCTCACAGTGTCCGGGCCCCGTAGAACCGGCGGGCGAAATCGTGCTTGGCCAGCTCGTAGGCGCCCAGGTAGCACTGCAGGGTCTTCACGTCGCGCCAGTAGCGCTCGAGCTGCCATTCCTTGGCGTAGCCGGCGGAGGCCATGAGCTCCATGGTGCGGTGGATGGCGTATTCCGCCGAGGCGAGGACCTGGTGGGCGATCATGAGGGCGGCGGTGAAGACGCCCTCGGAGTCGGCGTCCCCGTAAGTGTCCGGCTCGGCCAGCATCTCCGCCAGGTCGTAGGCCAGGAGGCGGTCCACGGCGATCTCCTTGGCGATTTCCCCCATGAGGGCGCCGGTGAGCGGGTTTTCCTTGAAGATGTTGCCGGTGCCCTTGATCACCCGGTTATCGCCCCACTCCCTGAGGATGCGGTAGGAGGCGAGGAGCGCACCGACCGCGGAAGCCGTCACTCCCAGGTAATACCAGGATAGGAGGTGTCGGTACTCATCCTCCTCGCGGAAGAGGCAGTTGCCGGCGGGGAGCTCCACCCCCTCGAGGTCGAGGTCCGCGTTGCGGCTGGCGGCGAGGCCGGTCTTCTTGAATTCCGGCCCGCGCGAGACACCCTTCGCGTCGCCGGGGACGAGGATGAAGGCCGGCCGCTCTTCCCCCTCCACCGCGCACCACGCCCCGAAGAGGTCGGCGTCGGCCCCGGAGCAGGTGGGCCGCGCGCGCCTGCCGGAGAGCTTCCACCCCGTTGCCGTGGGCGTGGCCTTCACCTGGTAACTTTTCCCATGCCAGGCGGGCGCATCCTCCTCTTCCCCGAAGGCGGGGAGGAGGAAGGAGACGATGACCGGGGACCCGTTTGCGCAGAAGAGGGGGGCGAAACGGTCGCAGGCCTCCTGCTTGCGGTGGCCGTCCGCGGCGAGCGAGGCCTGCAGGGCGAAGCTGTGGGCGGCCAGGAAGGCCAGCCCGACGTCGGCCCTGCCGACCTGCTCCAGCGCCGCCGTCACCGTGAAGGCGGCCTCCGGCCCGCTGTGTCCGTCCCCGCCCAGTTCCTCCGGCCAGAACATCCTCTGCAGCCCCATGTCCGCCATCAGCCTGGCGTAGGCCGGCCCGAGGAGCCCCTCGTAGTCCTCCTTGAGTTCCAACCGCTTTTCCACGATCTCCTTTTCCACCAGGCCCTGCAGCCCCGCCGCCAGGTCGAGGTCGGGTTCCTGCAGGCGCCCCCGGGGATAGGGGAACAGGTCCAGTCCGCTCATACGCACCTCCCTTTCGGTACTTCCGACAAGTGTTTCGCAGAGGCCGACGGGACGGCACGGGCGGGCGTCCAACGGTTAAGCGGATGGGCGAGTCTCAGCGGGTGGAGCAAGAGCACCTCCCCTTAGGATTCATCCCTGCTGCGAGCATCGGCCGGCCCTGTTGGCGGGAACCTTACTGCGAGACATGCCCGCGGTGCGGGCAAGTAGAGCACCGTTCGCCCCGTTACGGGAGCAGCCTCCTTCCCGATTTATAACTTTATCCCCTCGGGCGGTTATTCTCAAACCAATCCATTCTTTGGTTGCTGTCCGGAAAAGGTAGGCACCCCATCCCGGCAAAACCTCAACACGCAATCCTCTCATGGCCGGCTAAGACCCTGAGGACATCCTTCACCCAGGGGTCACCGCTCCTCGCCTCGAGCAGCGGCATGTTCTTCTTGAGCCAGGCCTCCGGGTTCCTCCTCGCCTCCCCTCTGAGGGAAGCCATGGCCGCCACGGCCGCCTTCTCGTCTGCCTGCCTCCTTGCGGTGACGTAGGATCCGAGTTCCCCGTTCTCCCTGAGCTCGATGATCTGGCACATGTGATCGGCGCCCTGTGGCCTCCGGCCCATGCCCCGCTTCTTGAAGCGGTCTGAGGCGAGCTTGTCCACGTTTGACTCGATGGCCCCGGGGGAGCGGCCTTCTTCTCCCGGCGGAAGCACGTCCTTCCAGTCGCGCAGCCAGGCGGAGAGGGAGGAGATGCAGGCGATGGCCTCGGAGATGCGCCTCCTCTTCCCCTCGTCGGCGGCTTTCTCCAGGTGTTCCTCGAGGGCGGCCACGACCTCGGAAGCCTTGCCCTCCTTGGTCGGGGAGAAGAGGCGGAAGGCCTCGCGGGAAAAGCCGAGGGCCCCGGTGAGCGACCTTGCCAGGTGGGAGCGGTCCAGCCGGGCGTGGGTGCAGGCGAAGAGTCCGGGGCCCTGCTTGAGCCAGGAGGACCCGTCCGAGGACCGGATGACCTCGCCTACCCTGGAGTGCTCGTAGACGGCGGCGAGATCGGCGCTCCAGCAGGAAAGGAAGGTGGCTCCGTCGGTGGCGGAGAGGCAGGTCCGCCTGCCCAGGGTTCTCCACTTGTCCTCCCCGACCTGTGACCAGCCCTCGTAGGAGATGCCCACCTTGAGCTCGTGCTTCCTCCTTTCTCCTGATTGTTTAGCTTTCACCCATGAATAATTGAGTGGCCTCTCCTCTTCTTCCTTCTCGGACCTGCCTACGAAAGAATTACAGCAACTTGACCTTGGGTTAATGGGGCCAGATCTCCAATCCGCAGTCACGAGAAACATCGGGGCCAAAACCTGCGGGCGCCGGAAGTTAACGGGGGCTTGAGATTGAAGATGCACCCTGAGTTTGTTGTGCTGGGGACAGGTTAGCATCCCCCTCCCAGCGCTTCGGCGTGTGCCGCACGTGTTCGATGCCGCTTGAGGCAGCATCGCCGCGCAGCGGGATCACCGATACGGCATCCCGCGGAAGCGACGGCATTTGATCTGACTGGGGGTCAGTGCAGCGCCGCGGAATCTTCCTGGATCGCCGTCTGGATATCGCCCCACGAAGTAGTGTCGTAGAACCACTGCCAGAAGGTGAAGGTCACCGTTTCTCCAGGGTCCACCGCTTCGAAGACCTTGTCGAAGAAGATGTTCGAGGCATAGGCGCCGCTGTCGTTGTCGTCCGGCCGGTACTCGGTCCCGTAGTTAACCCATTCGTAGGATGTTTGAGCAAGAGCGGGAGCCGAAAGGAAATAGCCGTACCTCGCGGGGACGGCCGCCTGGAATATCAAGCCCTGGGCGGCGAATACCCCTTGGTCGTAGGCGACCATCCAGGGTGCGGCCAGGGTGGACATGGCCACCGTTGACTCGACGGCCCGGTCGGAGGTGTCCCCGCAGTAGCGGCCCTCGTCATTCGTATCCCGGTCAGAGCCGATCCATTGCTCCCGGCCCCAGACCAGGGGGTAGGTATGGGTGGAGGAACCGTTGTTCACGAAGGAGAGTTCCTGTCGGATGTAGCGCCGTCCCGCGTAGAAGGTATGCGTCTTCGTCGCGGCGATCCCCGTATCCAGCTGTTGTTTCCATCCAGTGCCGGCGGTATCGTCGGAATGAACGGTGACCACGATGGAACCGTTATCCTCACTGGCGATATAGTCCATCCATTCCTGTTGTTTCCACTTGATGTCGTAGGCGTAGCTCCCGGAACCATCGTTGCGGGCGACGTTGTCGACGTGCACCGCGGTCCTCTCCATACAGTCGGTGGAGACATCGGGAGCGCCCGGCTCGTGGGCCCGGCTCTCCGCCTGCATGCCGGCATGCTCGTGTCCCCCACCGTAGACGAAGGTGGTCCAGTACCTGTTGGAGATCATCAGGCCGTTGTAGAACTCACGGTTTCCCATGTCCGCGGTGTTGACCCGGTCGTAGCGGGTGGCGAAGAGGTCGGTGTCGGAATCAAAAGTGATGTCGACGTCTACCTCCGTCGCCGACAAGGACGCCTTCTGCAGGTACAGGGTATGGAGGGCGGGTTCCCACCACCAGCAGTCGCCATTCGACGCGGCCGTGCCTTGCGCGACCGCGGTCCCGTCGTATTTCACGGTAAAGTTGCCGACACTCGAGGTCACGGGGTGGAAGGGTATGGCCACGGCCACGTTGCTCTTGGCCGATGCCGCGTGGATGACCAGATCGCTTATGGAGTAATCCCAATGGTCTCCGTTCCAAACCGGGTTGAAGTCGGTGTAATCGTAACCAGTCCCCTTGGAGCTCTTCCTCCTGGTCACGAAGGTGCTGAAACCGCCGGTGTCGGAATAGTAGTCGATGGAAGCGAAGCTCGGGCTGTCGTCCAGCTCCACCCTTACCGCGAAGGTGCCGGTATTTGGGTCGGCGCAACCAATACCGTAATTGGACCCCGGGTAGATCACCCCCTCGAAACGGCTGGCGCTGGCGTTCCAGCTCATCGGCGCATAGAAGATCTGCGCGGCGGGTGTCGTCACCTTTGCCCTGGCATAGGGATAATCAGCAACTTTCAAGGCGCTCAGGGTGGCATAGACGGGCACGGCTCCGCACCACCCGTCCTCGCTCTTGCCCAGGGACCCGGTGATGCCGGGGACCGGCTGCGGCGGGGCCTGTGAAAGGGCGACGATGCGCGCATTGTCCATGCCGGCATCCGGGACGGCCGAGGCCCCGCTCCACACCCTCAACTTAAAGGTATGGGCGGACGCAGAAAGGCTCACCTTCTTCGCCACGGCAAAGGACAACCTGTCAGTATCGTCCTTGAAACCCTTCTGCTCGTAGCCGACCGAGGTGCCGTCGGCGGTAAGGTCATAGTAACCGTTGTAGGCGGCCCCGTTCGCCTCATCGCCTCCGACAATCGCGCTGGCCAGGATGTAGTAGTCGTCCTGGGACGGCGGCGTGAACTGCAGCGAGGCTGCATCGTAGGGTGTTCCGCCTCCGTTGGTGACATAGCCTTCCGCCGACGTGTACTGACAAGAGAGCCCATTGGTAGAAAGCGGGATTGCGGTCACCCGGGCATTGCGCGCTTTGTGCTTGGTCGTCCCTGAATTGCAGGCTTGGATCTTCAAGGTGTGGGAACCCGCGCTCAGGTTGCTCACCGAAATCACGAAGTGGTCAAGGAAATCGGTGGTGTCCTTCGCCTCTGATATGGTCTCTCCCAGGTTGACCGCATCTATTAAGGTTCTCACCCTTATGCTCTGGGAGGAGGACAGGGCGTTGAACTCGGCCGAGGAGACGAGCAGGTAATCCCCCGCGGCATCGACGCTGAACGTCTTGGAGACGATATCCTGGTAGCTGGGGTAGGTAGTGCTGATTGTCTGTGTGCTCGCTGCCTCCTGGGTCGCGAAACTGCTCACAGGGATCGCCAATATCCGAGCCCGTCGGGCGTAGGCATAGGCGAACGCGCTCTCGCTCCGATACTGCAGTTTGATGGTGTGGCTGGCCGCGGTGAGGTTCACGACCTTCTGGGCAGCAAAGTGGTTGATGTATATGTTGGTCTGATCCGGTTCGCCAGTAAAGTCCGCGCAGGACGTGCCGTCCACGGTCATACGCGCCAGGACGCTGTAGGAGGAGCTGCTGCCTCTCAGTTCCGCGGTTCCGATGATGAGGTAGTAGCCCGGCACTTCCGGAGTGAAGGTCAAGACCGCCTTGTCCTGGTAAGAAGTCGAGCGCGTGGAGGATTCGGCCTCTGCCTCGGCATACTTTATGGTACTGGACGCGGCCTGGGCGCGGTTGTCGCCCGCCAGGAAAGAACACGGAAATTCCAGCAAAGATATGGTCAACACAAAGACAAGGATAACGAAAAACCTGGCATAACTGGGCTTTGAGCGCAGTTTCATGACCAACCTCCTGAATGAATCATGCGTCCTATCGTCAACCTATAATTCCGTGCCGACACACATCAAGAGATCTGTCCGGCTTCCCATATGCACTTCGCCTTCACAATATTCTACAACCAAGCGTGCAAATTGGCACCTCGCGAATTAAGAGGGTTGCTGTCCGGAAAAGGTAGGCACCCCATCCTGGCAAAACCTCAACACGCCATCCTCTCATGGCCGGCTAAGACCCTGAGGACATCCTTCACCCAGGGGTCACCGCTCCTCGCCTCGAGCAGCGGCATGTTCTTCTTGAGCCAGGCCTCCGGGTTCCTCCTCGCCTCCCCTCTGAATGAGGCCGCGGCCACCTCGGCCGCCCCATCATCTGCCCTCCTTCTCCTGGAGATGAGATTGCCCAGCTCCCCGTTCTCCCTGAGCTCGATGATCTGGCACATGTGATCGGCGCCCTGTGGCCTCCGGCCCATGCCCCGCTTCTTGAAGCGGTCTGAGGCGAGCTTGTCCACGTTTGACTCGATGGCCCCGGGGGAGCGGCCTTCTTCTCCCGGCGGAAGCACGTCCTTCCAGTCGCGCAGCCAGGCGGAGAGGGAGGAGATGTAGGCGATGGCCTCGGAGATGCGCCTCCATGGCGGGGGTCACGGCCATACCCCCCTTATCCCAGCCCAGGGCCTCGTCCAGGAGGAAGCGGCATCTTCCCTCCGCGTCCCGGTATACCTTCTTCCCACCCTCACCACCCCGAGGCGGGTGAGCACATCCCTCTCCCTTGCTCCCACCATGCGCAGTCCCTTGCCCCTCCGCTTCGCCAGCCTCCAATCCAGGTAGGCAAAGACCGCCTCGAGCATCCGCCGCCCCGGCTCAAACACGAGCCTTGCGATCTTCTCCTCGATCTCTTCGATGCCCTTCGCTTCGGAAACCAGACGTGGTACCACGGTTGTCAGGTTGAACATTTGGGAGATCACCCCTTTCTTCCTTGTTGAGTGGTTTTGGCAGGATGATAGGGTGGTCTTCAACCTTTTTCAAACCGGAAAGCGCCTACCGAAACGATACGGCATCCATTCTTTGCGCAGTCGGCGCCCGCGGGACGGGGGTCGCCGTGAGGATGTCCCGGGAGCGGTCAACGCGATGCCCGCCGGCACGTACCGGCTGGGCCGGGTTATTTCGCGTTGTGCGTCCACGCCTTGAAGCGCTTCGGGTCGCTCGCACCGTTCCGCATCGGCGACATCGGCGGTGCCGGCGCGAACCACCCTTTTACGGCGCGAGGACGAGGGGACGGCTTTCCCGGGTACGGTCTTGCTGGAGAGATACACGAGAGCGGCCGTTGCCTCGATGAAAACATGCGAAAAGCGCTTTCGTCAGAACATGAGGGTCTGCTCGAAAGCCGCTTCTTGCTCTGCCCCCTGGCTTCGGACACATGATGGACAGCGTAACGCGTCCTCCTTTATCGTAATGGTTGTCCGCGCATGTTCCGGCAACGGCTACCGGCAGGGAGGGTGAAGATGAAGGAATCGACGAAAAAAATCTTCCGGCTGCACGGTTGGAGGCTGGACCGAGCCGTGCACAACTACTTCTATTTCCTCTTCTACGACCTCTACGTGAAGGCGGCGCTCTATCTCACCAGGGCGGTGGTGGCTCTCTTCTCCCGTTTCGAGGCCACCAAGCACGTACCGAAGTTCATCTTCGAGCGCTACCACGCCAAGGTGCTTTCCCGCGGGGACGTCACCAAGATCCTCGACCTGGAGGAGTCGGTGGAGCTGGGGCCGGACACCACCAAGCGCATCATCCCCTTCCGTTACGCGAACAAGATCGTGCTGCGCGAACCCACCCACCTGGCGGTGATGGACTGCCCGTGCAAGCTGGAGATGGACGATCCCTGCCGGCCGGTGGCCTCGTGCATCGCCGTGGGAAGGCCCGTGGTGGACTTCTGGCTGGAGCATTGCGGCAAGTACCACGCGCGCAGGATAAGCAAGGAGGAGGCGCTGGCCATCATCGATGAATACCGCCGCAATGGCCACATCAACCAGGCCTTCTTCAAGGTAGCCACGGGTGGGAGCATGGGTGTCATCTGCAACTGCTGCCCGCGTTGCTGCGTGAGCATGCGGGCCACCGCCCTGGTCGGGCGCATCAAGGGGGCAGAGGGCATTTCCCAGTACGCCCCGTCCGGGTACACCGTGCGGCACGACACGGCGAAGTGCGACCTGTGCGGCACCTGCGTGCAGCGTTGCCACTTCGGGGCGGTGGAGATCGTGGGCGGGGAGCGCCGTTACCATCCCGAGAAGTGCTACGGTTGCGAACTCTGCGTGGAGGGGTGCCCGCAGGGGGCCCTTTCCCTGGTGCTCGAGGAGGGCGGCCTGCTGCCGCTGGACATGGACCGGGTGGAGGTTTGGCTGCGAGCGGACTCACACGGCGACCCGTAATCGGTCGAAGCGGCTAGCTCGATGACCCTGGCCCCCGGCGCTGAAGAAGCCCAGCGCCCGTGCCCGGAGGCCGTTATTCGCCCTTGCGCGGGCTGTAATTGAGGAAGCGCGCGTACTGGGCCTGGAAGGTGAGTCGCACGGGCCCGATGGGCCCGTTGCGGTGCTTGGCCACCTTGACGTCCGCCCGCCCCTTCAGCTCCTCGTTGTCCGGGTCGTAGACCTCCTTGCGGTGGATGAAGATGATGAGGTCGGCATCCTGCTCGATGGCCCCGGATTCCCTCAGGTCCGAGAGGATGGGTTCGCGGTTGTGCTTCTCGGGCTCGCGGGAGAGCTGGGAGACGGCGATGACGGGGATGTTGAAGTCCCTGCCGATCACCTTCAGCCCCCGCGAGATGGCGGCGATCTCCTGCACGCGGTTCTCCATGCGCCGGTCGGAGCTCATGAGCTGTATGTAGTCTATGATGACCAGCCCGATGTCGTGTTGCGACTTGAGGCGGCGCAGCTTGGAGCGCAGTTCCATGATGCCGATGTCGGCGCTGTCGTCGATGAAGATGGAGGCGGACGCCAGGTCGCCGGCCGCCTCCGAGAGGCGTTCCCAGACGTCGTCGTCCTTGAAACTGGACTTGAGTTTCTGGCTGTTCACGCGCGCCCTGGAGCAGAGCAACCTCTTTGCCACCTCCTGGGCGCTCATCTCCAGGCTGAAGATGGCCACGGGGATGCCTTCCTCCACCGCCACGTAGTCGGCGATGTTCAATGCCAGCGAGGTCTTGCCCATGGAGGGGCGGGCGGCGATGACGATGAGGTCGGAGGGCTGCAGGCCCATGGTCAGCCGGTCGAGGTCGGTGAAGCCGGTGTAGATGCCCGTGTCCTCCCCGCCCTCGGCGATCCTTTCAAGCTCCTCGAAGGTGTCCTCCATGACTTCCTTCATCAGCTTGACGTTGTCCTTCCTGCGGTGCTGCGCGACGTTGAAGATGATGTCCTCGGCCTCGTCCAGCGCCTCCATGATGTCCTCGGGAGCCCGGTAGCCCACGGCGGCCACCTTGCCCGCGGCCTCGATGAGGCGTCGGTAGGTGGCCAGCTTTGAGACCACCTCGGCGTAATACCTCGCGTTTGCCGGGGTGGGGACGGATGACATGAGGTTCACTATGTAGGGCCGATCCCCCACCTTTTCCAGGTTTCCCTGCGCGCGCAGGGATTCGGAGAGGGTCACCGGGTCCACGGGTTCCCCGGAAGCGAAGAGCTGCAGGGCCGCCCGGTAGATGATGGCATGGGCTTCCTTGTAGAAGTCCTCGGGCGCAACGATCTCTGATATCTCCAGGATGGCCTCCTGGGAGAGCAACATGGACCCGAGCACGGACTGCTCGGCCTCTATGCTGTGCGGCGGAAGCTGGTCGTGACGGTCAAACGCCTGGATAACCGTGCTCATGCCCATCTCCCCCCGTCTCGACTCGCGATCCTTCAGCGCATCATGCCCCGCATAGCGCCCGGGACCATGTCCGCATCCGGTCGATCTACTCTTCCGGCACCACCTTGAGGTGGACGATCGCTTCCACCTGGGGATGCAGTTTCAAACGGGCTTCGTGAAAGCCCAGGGTCTTGATGTGCTCGTCGAGATGGATCTTCTTGCGATCTATCTCCAGTCCCAGCTCCCTGTGGACCAGCTCGGCCACGTCGCGCGAGGTTATGGTGCCGAAGAGCTTCCCCCCCTCACCTGCCTTCGCGGCTACCTCGAAGGTGTGGCCCGAGATGGTCTGGGCGGCCTCCTCGGCTTTCTTCAACTCGCGGTCGGCGCGGGCCATCTTTTCCCTGGCCAGCTGCTCGGCCTCCCTGGCCTTCCCCTTGCTGTAGCGTACGGCAAGACCCCTGGGGATGAGGTAGTTGTTGGCGTACCCGTCCTTGACCTCGATGATCTCGCCGCGGTTTCCCAGCCCTTCCACCTGCGCGGTAAGGATAACTTTCAAGGCGCACTCCTCGTTTTCCAAGACCTCCGTCGCGTCAAGTATAACATCACTCCCGCGCGCGGAACCCGCCCGTCTCAGCTTTTTCACCCCGCGGGCCCTACCCGGCGCGATATCCCGCCGGAACCTACCCTTTCGCCCGGGCGCCCCTATCCGTGCGGCTTCACCCGGCTGGCCCTGCCTCGGTGGTCTCTTCCCCGGACGGACATCACCCGTCCGGCACCGCCCGCCGCTTCGCTACTTTATCTCTCCCTGGCGGGAGGTGTAGGGTATGAGGGCCATTTCCCGGGCGCTCTTGATGGCCAGTGCCAATCTCTTCTGGTGCCGGGCACAGTTACCGGTGACCCTGCGGGGACGTATCTTCCCCTTCTCGGAAAGGAATTTCTTGAGAAGGTTGGTATCCTTGTAATCGATGAAATCCATCTTTTCCGAGCAGAAGAAGCACACCTTCCTCCGCTGCTTGCGGGCGTAACCCTCGCGGGATTTCTTGTCCTGCTTGGCCGCGGCCTTCTTGCTCTGGTTTGAACTCATACCTCCTCCTGTTGCTATTCTACGTTCTCCCGTGCGTCGTGCAAGCCTTTCCCCGGCTTCCCCGCGGCGTCCCGCCCGGAAGCGCCCGGGTGCCTCGCCCCCGTGCGGCCGGCGCCGCCGGGAAGCCGTTTACGGACAGGCGCCGCGGGCCGTGAAGCCCGCGTCGCGTGCCCGTTTCCAGCGCGAGGGGTCGGGTAGGCCGGCGTCTTCAGTAGACTACCTCGTCCTCCACCCGGGGCTCGAGGTCCGCCGAGAACTCGTCCTCCGTGAGGTCGACATCCGGCAGGCCGCCTGCCATATCCTCGACGCGGTCGCGGCGCCCGAGAAAGACGATGCGGTCCGCCACGATCTCGATGGTGGTCCTCTTCTGGCCGTCCGCCCCCTCCCAGCTCCTGCTCTGGAGCCTTCCGGTCACGGCGACCTGGCGCCCCTTGCTCAGGTACTCCGCGCACTTCTCGGCCTGGTTGCGCCATACGATGACGTTGAAGTAATCGGTCTCCACTTCCCCCTGCTGGTTGGTGAAGTTGCGGTTCACCGCCAGGCGCAGGGTGCACACCGGGACGCCGCTCGGCGTGTACCTGAGTTCCGGATCCCGGGTGAGGTTGCCTATCAACACCACGCTGTTCAGACCGGCCATGACATCCTCCCTTGTCGCTCTTTCCGACTGACAGCTTCATTGTAGGACGCGGCAGTGACAGCCAGTCGGCCGGGGAGCGGGGCTAACCGCGATGGTCCACGCGGAATATCTTGTGGCGGAGGAACTCGTCGGTGATGGAAAGGATGCGCCCCAGTTCCTGCACCAGCTCCTCGCCGCCCTTGAAGGTGAGGACGACGTAGTGGCCTTCGCTCTCGTGCTTGATGGGATAGGCGAGTTTCCTTTTCCCCCAGACGTCGAGGCCGGTCACCTCCCCGCCATCGCGGGCGATGAGGCCGGTGACCCTTTCCTGCAGCGCCTCGTATTGCTCGGGCTCCAGGTTGGGCCGGACGATGTACATGAGCTCGTACTCGCGCATCATCACCTCCTGTGGTCTTTGCGGCCCCCGGACCGCCCGGGAGCAGGAGCGTTTCTCGCGCGCAAGTGGTAATTATAGCACCGCCTCCGCCACGAGGCGAGGGGCATGCGGTACCGTATCACCCGGGTCGGACATGCGGGGGATCGCCCCTTTCCTCCTGCCGGGTTGGCTTGTTTTGCCGGGAGGGCCGGGTGACCTCCCGGCCTCTTTCAAGCCGGAAAGCGCCTGCCGGGACGATGCGACATCCCGGCGCGCTTGCGCGGATCGTTCAAAGAATAGGTGGGGCGTGGGTGGGGCGTGCGGGCGGGACCCCGCGGTTGTGTGGTATGTTAGTGACGATGATACGAGCGAGGAGGTGCTGCCGTGCTCCTGAGGAATTACATGGAGGAGGTCGTGGATTCCACGATCGAGGAGATACTGGCACGGCGCGACGATGTCTGCAAGTGCGAACGCTGCAAGCTCGACATCAAGGCGCTGGCCCTGAATCACCTGCCGGCGAAGTACGTGGTGACGGACAAGGGCTACGTTTACACCAAGATAAACGAGCTGGAAACGCAGTTCAAGGCGGACGTCACCGTGGCCGTCACCAATGCCCTGAAGGTGATCCGCGCCAATCCCCGCCACGGGAACAAGGGCTGATACGGGCAAGAGAGCCGCGGAGAGGCTTTCACCGTCCCTTTACCTGCGAGCATCACGCGGTCACGCGGATAGAGGGTAGCGCGATGTCGGCGTCCCTGCGTGGAGCGGCGTTTGAGCGACGGGCAGCACGGAGGCCCTGAGATGAGGCTCGCCCTTTCCCACCCGATGGATGTCGGCACCTCGGAGGCCAGGAGCTTGCAGCAGAGGCTGCGGGAGAAAGTGATAAGCGACCGGCCTCTGGACCTCGCTCGAGTGGAAAAGGTGGCGGGGACGGACATCTCCTACCTGCGCGAGAAAAGGCTGGCGCTGGGCGCGGTGGTGCTCATGAGCTATCCCCGCCTGGAGGTGCTGGAGACGGCCACGTCGCGCGTGGAAGTGCTCTTTCCCTACGTGCCAGGCCTTCTCTCCTTCCGCGAGCTCCCCGCGCTCCTGCCGGCCCTGGAGAAGCTGGAGAGCGTCCCGGACCTCATCCTCGTGGACGGCCAGGGGATAGCGCATCCGCGCGGGTTCGGGCTGGCTTCCCACCTGGGGGTCCTGGCCGGGGTCCCCACCATCGGCTGCGCCAAGTCGCGGCTGCTGGGGGAGGCCGGGGAGCCGGGGCGGGATGTGGGCGACTGGGTGCCCCTGCTGCACGAGGGGAGGACGGTGGGCGCGGTGCTGAGGACCCGCGCCGGCGTGAAACCGCTCTACGTTTCGGTTGGACACATGGTAGATCTTGCCAGCGCGGTGGAGGCGGTCCTCGCCTGCCTGCGCGGCTTCCGTCTCCCGGAGCCCCAGCGCAGGGCGCACCTCCTGACGGAGGAGTTGAAGCGCGGGGAAAAGGCGCGGAAATAGCGCGGCGCGGCGGCGCCACGGGCTGCACGCCGTTCGCCGTACATGCGCTCAGTGCCGCGGACGCTTGACCACCCTGGCGGGCACGCCGCAGGCAAGGCAGCCAGGGGGGACCGAATCGAGCACCAGGGAGTGAGCGCCTATCACCGCCCCCGCGCCTATCTCCACGTTCCCCAGCACCGTCACGCCCGTGTAGAGGATGGCCCCGTCACCTACGCGGGGATATCCCTCCTCCCCGGGGTTGAAGGGAGAGCCGCCCCTGCCTCCCAGGGTCACGTTATGCAGGATCCACACGTCGCGGCCGATCTTCACTCCCCGGCCGATGGTCACCCCCGCCGTGTGCCAGATGTGGCACCCCGGGCCTATCTCCGCTCCCGGGTCTATCTCCGCCCCGGTGAGGAAGAAGTTGACGCGCGCCAGGAACTCCGGAAGCAGCCTCATGCCGCGCAGGTGGAGCCAGCGGTAGAAACGGTAGAGGAGGAGGGCCTGCACGCCCGGTTTCACCAGGAGGATACGCAGGGCCTCGCGCGGGCCGGCGGGGCCTCGCAGGGTCCCCTGCTCGCTGAAGAGGGTTTCGATGTCGCCGGCCAGCTCGCCACGCGGCAACCTCGCGATCGCCGCGGCGAGGAGCCGTCGCGAGACGTCCCGCATGCTTCCGGCGGTGCCTTCCGATCTGTCGCCGCCCAATCCCCACCTCCTGGCGAGACGTTCCTTCAGCCAGGCGCCAGCCTGCCGCGGCGGAACGCCCACTCGGGACGGAATCCGCCCTTGCTGGCCCGCAGCGGCCGGCCCCACGGTACGGGAAGCCGCAGCGCGGCCACGGCATGATCGCGACCACTGGCGACCACTAAGAGTTTACCACCCGTCGCTGTCCCGGGGCATGCAAAGAGGAAGAAACATGGGAATTCCTCCCGTTAGGAACCTGTCCCTCGGCCCCATCATCGTCCTCCCGGCGGTGCTGGGCGATGGATGCGGCGATGGTTGCGGCGCCGCAAGAGGCGACGTGGCCAACGGGTGGCGAGAAAGGCGACATCGAGAGGCGTCACGGCAAAGAGGAGATGCGACAGGAAAGGCGATGTGCGGGGGAGTGATCGCCGGCCGGCCTGCGCTGCCTGCTGCCTGCCTTGACAAGCGGGGATGGAGGTTCGATAATCTTTCCATCGTTTCATGCAAGGGAGCAGCGGAGATGCCTGGAAAAGATTCCTACGAGGCGAGGGGAGGATGCTCCTGGTGGTGGCGGAGCCGCCGTGGCGGTGCCCGTCCACCCTGCGTCTGGTGATCCGCTGACAGGCACCGAGAGCCACGGAGAGGCAGACTCCGTGGCTTTTTATATATGGCGCGCATGGCAAGAGGCAGGGCGGGAAGGGACGGCATATGACGGCTCGCAAAGGAAAACCAGTAGACGGGAACGGCGAAGGCCAAGAGTAGGAGCCAGAAGGAGGATTAAGAGGAGGAGAGATGGAGGAGCAAGCGAAGATCATCCAGCTGGGGGAGAAGGAGATACCGGAAGCCTGGTACAACGTGCTGCCGGATCTGCCCAAGCCGCTGGAGCCCCCCCTGCACCCCGCCACCAGGGAGCCGGTGGGGCCCGACGACCTGGCGCCCATCTTCCCCATGGGGCTCATAGAGCAGGAGGTGAGCACGGAGCGCTACATCGACATACCCGGCGAGGTGCTGGACATCTACCGTATCTGGCGGCCCACCCCCCTTATACGCGCCACGAGGCTGGAGAAGCACCTGCAGACGCCGGCGCGCATCTACTACAAGAACGAGGGGGTCAGCCCCGCGGGAAGCCACAAGCCGAACACGGCGGTGGCGCAGGCCTACTACAACAAGAAGGAGGGCGTGCGCAAGCTGACCACCGAGACCGGGGCCGGCCAGTGGGGAAGCGCCCTGGCCATGGGCTGCAATTTCTTCGGCCTGGAGCTGCAGGTCTTCATGGTGCGCTCCAGCTTCCAGCAGAAGCCCTACCGCCGGGTGCTCATGGAGACCTGGGGCGCCAAGGTGGAACCGAGCCCGAGCAAGATGACGGAGGCCGGCAGGAAGATACTGGAAGAGAATCCCGACACTCCGGGCAGCCTGGGCATCGCCATCTCCGAGGCCATCGAGCTGGCGGTGCAGGCCGACGACGTCAAGTACAGCCTGGGCAGCGTCCTCAACCACGTTCTACTCCACCAGACGGTGATAGGGCTGGAGGCGAAGAAGGCCTTCGACCTGGTGGGAGATTTTCCCAACATGGTCATCGGTTGCGTGGGCGGCGGCTCCAACTTCGGCGGCACCGCCCTGCCCTTCGTCACGGACAGGCTGCAGGGCAAGGACATCCGGCTCATAGCCGTGGAGCCCACCTCCTGCCCCACCCTGACGGGTGGCCGTTTCGAGTATGACTTCGGCGACATCGCCGAGATGACGCCGCTGCTGCTCATGTACACGCTGGGGCACGATTTCATACCGCCGCCGTCCCATGCCGGGGGACTGCGCTACCACGGCGACGCGCCCATCATCAGCCTGCTGGTCAAGGAAGGCGTGATGGAGGCGCGGGCTTACCACCAGGTGGAGGTGTTCGAGGCGGCGGTGACCTTCGCGCGCACGGAGGGGATCATCCCGGCGCCCGAAACCTCGCACGCCATCAAGGCGGTGATCGACGAGGCCGTGAAGTGCCGCGAGAGCGGGGAGTCCAAGTGCATCTTCTTCAACTTCTCCGGCCACGGTCTGCTGGACCTTGCGGCTTACGACGAATACCTGGCCAACCGCCTGAGCGACGTCTGAGACGGGGGAAGCCGCGGGGGTGCGGGAGCCGTCCCGGTCGCCGGGAGCGACCGCCCCGGCGGCGTCCTGGCCGAGGCGGCAGGATCCGGAACGAGGCCGCCCGGGGAGGGGAGCCGGAGGTAAGCCCGGGCTCCCCTCCTCTTTGCCCTGCTCTCCCGGCGGCGTTTGGAAGCCGGGTCCTGCGGGGCGCGCATCCTCGTCCTGCGCGCGGCGACATCGAACGGCGCCGTAAAAAGATGCGATCATTGACGGCGGTAAGCGCATCATGTCGAGGCCCTTCCCGGGTTCCGTCGCATTCGATATGCCGTGTTGGCGATGAAGCTGCGCCTCGTGCGCGGATCCCGTTGCCGGGCCGGGGCCTTCCCCGGCGCCTTCCGCCCGCCCGCGCCGCTTGGGGCGTCCACGGCGGAAGATTATAATGGGTTACATGGATCACGGGAAAAGAAGCGGGGTCCTCCCCCTCGTGCTCGCCCTAGCGGCATGCGCCGCGCTTGTCGTCTCCGGCTGCGGCAAGGAGGCCGCGGGGGGAACGGAAGAGCAACTGGTAGATTATACCATCAAGGACATACTCGTGCCCCGGGAAGGGGAGAGAGAATTCGTCGTCGCCTGGCTGCGCAGGTCCACGGGGGCCGGCGACGTTTCCTTCGACGCCCTGGCCCAGCGTTTCTGGAAGTGGGAGGGGGGACAGCTCACGGAGATAGGCAGGGAAGAATACGATTCCCTCACCGGGACCCAGGAAAAAGGGGGAAAGGGCACCTGGCTCTACGCGCAGCACTCGGTGACCGTCCTCTCGCTGGACGAGGGGAAGGGCGAGGCTGTGGTGGAGGTGGGATCGATGTACGGGCCGCTCGCCGGAAAGGGAGTCCGCTACCTATTGAGGCGGGAAGGCGGTTCCTGGAAGAAGGTATCCGAGGAGACGGTGTGGATAAGCTGAGGTGCGGGCGGGAACGCGGGTAAGGTCACGGCGGGGGGCCGGCCGTGAGGGACTGCGACGCACACCATGCGGGGTTTGCGAGGAGGTGGACGGGGATGCTCCAGGCACGGGGCGGGAGGAGTGGAAGAGGTCGCGGGAAAGCGGAACCCGCCCGGGAGCCCTGGACAGCAAGCCGTGCGTGGAGGAATCCGCGCCGGGGAGCCGGTATCCCTTGCCCGCTCGTGGCCGCCGTGGCGGTGCTCCTGGCGCTGCTCGTGGGGTCGGTGATGTGCGGGTGCGGAGGCGATTCCCGGGCGCTCAGCGAGGAAGAACAGGTGGCGGAGCGGGCCCTGCGGAGCGCCTTCGCTGGCGAGGGCGGGGCTTTCCTGCGCCTGGTGGACCCCTCCTTCGTGCAGGAGGCGAGGGCGGAGATGCCGGACGCCGACGACGAGACCCTGGGCGCGATACTGCTGTCGGGCTTCCTCCGGGACATCCCTTATAGCGGGGTGTCGCGCCCCGTGTACCAGGTGGACCGGGAGGGGGAGAAGGCGGTGGTCCACGTCTGGGGTTCGTTCCTGGACGGGGAGGGGCGCGAGGTGGAGGTCGCGGAGGGGGAGGCGCTGCGCGTGCCCCTGCTGCGCGAGGGGGGGCGCTGGTACCTCGACCTGCTGGACATCTGACGCCGTCTTACGCGCTCCGGCGAAGGACGCGAAGGCGGCATGCGCACACGAGGCGCCGTGCGCGTAGCCTGCCGGCCCCGCGTTCTCCCCGCGCCACGCGTTTCATGCGTTTTCGGCGAAGAACTCCCTGACCGCCTCGCGCAGCTCGCGCGCCGTCACCACCTCCACGCGCATGCCCGGGGGCAGAGCCGCGCGGAAGTTGCGGGAATAACCCCGCGTCAGGAAGCGCGGGTCCAGCAGCACCACGACGCCGCTGTCGGTGGAGCGGCGGATGAGCCTCCCGATACCCTGCCGGAAGAGGGTGACCGCGAGGGGCAGGTAATAGGCGTTCCAGCCGTCGCCGCAGGCGCGCTCGTAGTGATCCACGCGTCCCGCCGTGACGGGGTCCTGCGGGTGACGGAAAGGGAGCTTCGCCATGATCACCGCGGAAAGCGATTCACCCGGCACATCCACCCCCTCCCAGAAGGCCTCCGTGGCCAGCAGCACGGAATCCCTGTCCTCGCGGAACCTTTCCAGTAGGAGCGCATTGGGGACGTCCCTGCGCTGGCACAGGCAGCTTATGCCCATCTTCTCCAGGCGGGGCCGCAGCAGGGAGTGCAGGCGGCGTACCTGGCGGTGGGAGGTGAGGAGCACCAGGGCCCTGCCTCCCGTGGCCGCGAGGACCTCCTCGATCGCGGCGCACAGTTCTTCGTGGGGAACCTCGCGGAAGCGCCCCGGGGAGGCACGTCCGGCAGCCGGGTCGGGCATGTCGGGGACGGCGAAGAGCCGCGACTGGCGGGCATAGTCGAAGGGGGAATCGAGGGAGAGCAGGCGCAACTCGCGCCCCCGCTCCTCGACCTGGTCCAGGCCCGTGCGGCGCAGGAAGAAGGCGAAGCCGTCCCTTTCCCCGGGCACGCGCAGGGAGGCCGAGGTCAGCACCGCGGCGGAGAGGTTGTCGGTGAAAAACGATGCCAGCTCCCCGCCGACGTTCACGGGAGCGCATTTCAGGTAAAGGGCGGGAGGCGCCCCCCCGCGGACTTGCGACGCCGCGGTCTCCAACCAGCGGATGTGCAGCGAAAAGTCGGGGTCCTGCGGGTCCTGGAAGAAGACGAGAAGGGCCGACGCCTCGCGCTCCAGCTTCCTTGCCAGGGCCTCCGCCCGGTGGACCACGTGCGTGACCTCGTCCTGCCCGTCATCACGGCAGCGGGGAGGGACCTTCCCAGCGGTCTCCGCCAGGCGGTCGGCGATGCGTTGCAACCGTGCCGCGAGCGCCCTGCCCCTCTCGCACAGGGACTCCCAGTCGGGATGGGCGAACTCGCTCGCGGTGAGGCGTCGGCGCTGCGGCTCGCCGCCCTCCCGTGGCGGGTCGCCCGCGTCGGGGAGGAGGGGTAGGAGGTCGCGCGTGGCGAATTCCATGAACTGGCATGAGAGCTCCCGCGCCTCGCCGCCGGGCTCCTCCAGTTCGCGGAGGAGGGGCTCATGCGGGGAAAGTTCGTTCCATGCCGCGTGGAAGCGGCCTGCCGGAGATACCTCTTCCAGGTTGTGCAGGCACGAGGAAAGGGAGAAGGAGGCCCCGAAGGCGTCGGTGGCCACGTCCTCGAGGTGGTGCGCCTCGTCGATGACCAGGTGGCGGTGAGGGGGGACCGCGGGTGTGGAGGACGCCGGCTCGCCGGCTGCGGCCTGCGAGAGAAGAAGGGCGTGGTTGACCACCACCACGTCGCTGCGGGCGGCCAGGTGCCGCGCCCTCTCCACCCTGCATCTCTCGCGCAGGGGACAGCGCGCGCGGGGGCACTCGTCGGGATCGGAGGAAATCTCTTCCAGGAAGCCGGCGAGGCAAAGGCGGAGGCTCATGGATATCTCCTCCAGGTCCCCGCTCGGGGACCTCACCATCCAGGAGACGAGGAATGCGTACCCCTCGGCGGGAGCCAGCCCCGCGAGGGGGAGCACGGGCTGCCCGCGGGAGAGCGTATCGCACCATGAGGACCACTTGCGCAGGCAGATGTAGTTGCTCCTTCCCTTGAGGAGGGAGAAGTCGAGGGAACCCATGGCGCGGGCGAGCAGGGGCAGGTCGCGGTGGAAGAGCTGCTCCTGGAGGTTGCGGGTATAGGTGGAGACCACGAGGGGGACGCCTGCGGCACGGGCATAGAGCGCGCCGGGCACCAGGTACGCAAGGGACTTCCCCACCCCCGTGCCCGCCTCCACGGCGAGGAAGGCGGAGTCGTTGAGGGCCTCGGCCACGGCCCTGGCCATGGCCACCTGCTGGGGGCGGGTCTCGTGGAACGGGTAGTGCCGGGAAAGGGCGCCTCCGGGGGCGAGGAAGCGCTCGACGTCCTCGGGGGAGACGTGCGTCCCCCCCGTTGCGCGCTCGCCCGGGGGGACGGGGTGCGCGGCGGTGTCGGCGTCGCCCGCCGCCGTGGCGGCGCGCGGCGCGCCGGGGAGGCCAGGGGCGTCTCCCGGGCCGCTCGTGGCGGGGAGGAGTTCGACCAGGTCGGGAAAGCGGGGCGGGGCGTCCCGTTCCGCCCGGGTGCGCCCCCCGGCACGTTTCCCCGCACCTTCCCCGGCAAGGAAAAAGTACCAGGGATTGCCGGCCACCCGCAGGGAGGCGAGGACGGCGGCCCGCAGCCTCGGGTGTCCCTCCATCCAGGCCTCGCGGCAGGCGGCGAGCAGACGGTGGATTAGAAGCGCCTCCTCCAGGGCCCTCCAGGGAAGTCTCTCCTGCAGGAGGGAGGAGACCACCGCGTCGAGGGAATGGTCACGCAGGTAGGGGAGGGCGAGCCAGGCGAGCTGCCGCGCGTCCGCCAGGCCGGCCGCGGCGGCCGCGGGCGCGCCGTCGGCCGGAAAAGACGCCTCCAAGTTCTCTCTCCCGTAGACGACGACGGGGAGGCCCTCGATGTGTCCGCGTACGCGCATCGCCGCCTCCTGCGGGGAGATGCCGCGGCGGTGTTCTTCCTCGCTCCTGCCGCTGCGCTCGCGCAGCGAGACGGGGACCGGGACGCCGGGGTCGATGAGCCAGGAGTCGCGCCACGCCTCGCGGCCGCCGCGCACGCGCAGCACCGCCGCCTCCACGGGGAGGGCGCTTCCTTCCTCCGGACCGTCCTGCCCGGCGGCTATAATCCTCAGGATGCAGTATTCCCCGGTCCAGTCGTTCACGGGATCACCCGCTCGTGATGCCTTCTACAGCGATGCGCACCTCGGATGAGCCTCGCGGCCGCTCCCCTTAAGGACGGGCATGCATAGGCGGGAACGGGCCGCGGCGGCAGCCACAGTGATTAATCTAGCAGCGCCCGCTGACAGCATCACGGGGCCTCGCGGGACCGGGGCGCGTTCATGTCCGGGAGAGGGCGGGGAGACGGCCGGGTGCGTGGCGGGGAGCGGGACGCGTCAAGCAGAGGTACGGTAGCGAACGGATATCGTGCGTTCAAAGGGAAGAATGCCGAGGCCGTGAAAACGGCAAAGGGTTTCGCGGAGAAAACGCGCGACGGAGAAAAACCGGGCGCATCGGCGGATGTCGTATGGTCGCGGCAGGCGTTTTCCGTGTCGAAAAAGATCGAGAGACCGCCATCCCGTCCCGGCAGGCCTGGCAGATCCGACAAGGGGAAAGGGGATGTCCAGGAAAAGGGATATCCCTCGCATGCCCGATCCGGGAACCGTGGTCCATGCCCGGCGCGCTGGCGCGCTGAGCCAGGAGCGGGTGCAGGGGATCCGCGTCGGCGGGTGGATCCGCGTCAGCGGGTGGAAAGGTTGTTGGCGTTGGGATATCATTTTCCTGAAGGGGAAAATTTCCATCTGCCGTCAGACTGCGGCCGGAACAGGGAAAAAATACCATCTGCCGTCAGACAGCGGCCGGAACGGAAGAGCCTTTAGGGGAGGGATGCCTTATGAAGATCGTGGACGTGGAGGGTTACCTGTGCCGCTTTCCCCTGCGCGAGCCCTTCCACCCCAGTTGGATCCCGGGCCTGCCTTCCCACGACAACAGCGCCGTCATCCTCCGCCTGCTCACCGACGAGGGTATCGAGGGCGCCTGTGCGGGCGTCGCCTTCGCCGGGGAATGGAAGGGTTTTCCAGAGCTCATCAAGCTCTTCCTGGTGGGAAGGGACCCCTTCCGGGTCGAGGATTTCGTGCAGGTCCTGCGCTCGGCCAAGGTGATCGGCTTCCGGGCCTGGTTCGTGGAAGTGGCCCTCTGGGACATCATCGGCAGGGCCGCCGGCCAGCCCGTATACCGCCTGCTGGGGGGTTCCCGCGACCGCGTGAAGGCCTACGCCTCCACGGGGGAGCTGCGCGACCCCGAGACGAGGGCGCACGACGCGGTGCGGCTGGTGGAGGAAGGCTTCCGGGCCATCAAGCTGCGCATCCGCGACGAGGACGTGCGCCGCGACCTGGCGGTGGTTGAGGCGGTGCGCGTGGCGGTGGGGGACGACGTGGAGATCATGGTGGACGCCAACCAGGCCTGGCTCATCCACGGCTTCGGCGCCTACCCCAAGTGGGACCTCAAGCGGGCCCTCGAGGTGGCGAGGGAGCTGGAACACCTCGGGGTGGCCTGGCTGGAGGAGCCCCTGCGCATGCGGGACTACGAGGGGCTGGCCCTGCTGCGGCGCTCCACCTCCATCCCCATAAGCGGCGGGGAGCTCAACGACGACCTGGACGACTTCCGCGAGCTCATCAACCGGGGCTGCTACGACATCATCCAGCCAGACGTGACCTTCGCGGGGGGCATCCTCATGGGGCGCAAGATCGCGGGCATGGCCGAGGCCTCCCACATCATCTACAACCCGCACACCTGGACCAACGGGCTGGGGCTGGCGGCCAACCTGCAGCTCATGGGGGCCATCCCCAACTGCACCCACTGCGAGTTCCCCTACGACCCCCCGGGGTGGACGCCGGAAGGCAGGGACGCCATGCTCGCGGAGCCCATCACCGTGGACGCCGAAGGCTACGTGGCCGTCCCCGACGGGCCGGGGCTGGGGGTGGAGGTGGACTGGGAAAAGGTGCGCGCCCACGGCGAAAGGATAGTCTGAGGGCGCGGCTCCTTGCCCCGCGCATCAGCGGTCCGCGCGGTTCTCGTGCTCACCCGTCGTTTGGCGGCCGCCCGTGGTCTGCCGGGACCGTTTCATGTTCCGTAGTTGATCTTGAGAAGGAGGCGGTAGGCCTGCGGGTAATAGCCGGAACGGGTGGTGACGGTGGGGCCCAGTTCCTGGTAGAGGTCGTTCTCCGCCGAGAACCGCGGCCAGGGGGGCTCCGTCCCCCCGTTGGGATCCCCGCTCGCGGCGAAACGGGTCCAGTAGTTCATCATCACCTCGGAGAGGGCCTGGTCCTCGGGGCGGAGGTATCTCACCAGGGTGCCGAAGACGAAGGGAAGCTCGTAACCGTGGTAGGCTCCCATGTGCTCCGTCCGCGGCTGGCTCGATCGCATGGTGAAGAGGTAGACGAACACGGGCATGCCCGCCTCGGCCATCTTCTCGGCGGCGAAGCGCGAGGGAGCGGCGAACCCCATGGCGGTGAAGAGGCGGCTGAAAGCCTCTTTCGGCGTGCCCCCATCCACGGGGAAGAGCGCGGTCACCTCGTCGGCGTACGTCCCGTACGCGTACCTGACAAGGCCCTCGTATTGCCCGGCGTTCAAGTCCTGCGAGGCGAGGAAGAGCATGGCCTCGTCGGCGTTGGTCCCGATGAGGAGGGGGATCTTGTGCTGCTTTCCGGCCGCGAATATGTCCTGCGGCCTCTCGGGTAGCGCGTATCCGTCCGCCACGGGCCCGATGGAGGGTCTCCCCGGCGCGTAAGGCGCCACCTTGTCGAAGGCCGCGAGGAGCTCCTCCGGTGACCTGGAACGCAGCGCGGCCAGCTCGTCCTCCTCGCGGTCGCATCCCAGCTCGCGGGAGACCTTCTCGCCCAACTCCTCCGCTTCCTCGAGGGTCTCGCCGCGGCGGTCGGCGGCGGTGCTCATGGAGAGGAAGGCGCCGCTTTCCGCGATGGCGCGGTGGAAGAGCCCCTCGGCCAGCGGGCTGGCCAGGAGGGCGCAGACGCTGGCGCCGCCGGCTGACTCGCCGAATATGGTCACGTTGCCGGGATCGCCCCCGAAGGCCGCGATGTTGTTCCGCACCCAACGCAGGGCCTGCACCTGGTCAAGCAGGCCGTAGTTGCCGGAGACCCCGTGGGGGGATTCCTCGCTCAGCCTGGGATGGGCCATGAAACCGAAGGGCCCCAGGCGGTAGTTCATGGTGACCACCACCACCCCCTTGCGGGCCAGGTACTTTCCCTCGTAGAGGACCTGCGAGCCCGAGCCTATGGTGAAGCCTCCCCCGTGGATCCACACCATCACCGGCAGCCTGTCGTCCGGGCTCGCGGCCGGCGTCCACACGTTGAGGTAGAGGCAGTCCTCGTCCTGGTCCGTTATGCGGAAGATGTCGCTCTGGACCTGGTAGGGCCATTCCGCCTGCGGGCATGCCGGTCCGTACTCCGTGCAGGCGCGCACCTCTTTCCAGGGCGGCACCGGCTGCGGCTCCTTCCAGCGCAGCTCTCCCACGGGCGGGGCGGCGTAGGGTATGCCCTTGTAAACCCAGACGCCGTCCTCCTGGATGCCGCTTATGGGCCCGCTGTCCAGCTGGGGGACCTCCAGGGTCGAGGGTGGCCTCGCGGACTCCCGGCGGCCGCAGCCCGACGCCGGGAGGGCGAGCAGGGTGATCAGGAGCGCGGCCGTGAAAAGGGAAGCGCATTTTCTGAGCATGGGCGTCCTCCTTGGTCGCTTGCCCGGACGCGAAATCCTTGCCTGGAAATATTTTACTTGAAGTGGGGTGCCAAGGGAACGGCACCTCCACGAACCAGTTATGAACGGCGTTCTTGCAGCCGCTCACGCCGCCGTTTTCTCCGGTGCCGGCAGGGGCGGGAGGCGGCCGGCGAACACGCCCATGGTTTCACCGGCGCCCGGAATGAAAGGCGTCGTACGTTTCCACGTGGCGGCATTCCGGCCGAAAGGGGCCGGACGGGATTGCGTCGCCGCGGGCCGCTCGGGTAAAGAGGTGCAGGGCCGCCCACGCTCCGGAGAATCTGCAGGGGCTGCGCCGCAGGAGCCCTATCGGGTAGAATAATATGGTAATGATGGGGATTATATCCACGTGATCGCTGGCCGCCGGAGATCACGCGGGAAAGGACGTCGGGCGCCGTGCAGGTGCAGTTGAACCCCGTAAACGTCACGGAGATCGTGGCCATCGTGGGCTCCGGCATGCTGGGGTTCCTGGTTCTCGCCGGCCACTGGCGCGACAGGCGCGGCCGCCTTTTCGGCCTGCTGTGCCTCCTTCTTGCCGTCTGGAAAGGCTTCGACTTCGCCCATCCCCTGCTCACGCAGGAGACCTGGGTTGACTCGCTTTCCTGGGCCACCGGCTCCCTTGCCATCTACCTGGCGGTACACTTCTTCGTGGCGTATGCCTTTGAGGAAAAGGGCAGGCACGACTTCATATACCGCGGCGCTTTTCTCGCCTCGCTTGTCTTCGTGGTCGCCGCGCTCACGGACGTACTGGGGAAGTCGGATCCCTGGAAGGGCGCCTTTGCGGCGTTCCTCTTTCTCTCCAGTGGGCTCATCGTGGGGTTGACGGCCTGGAAGTTCAACCGCGAGAAGGACCGGCGCCTGCTGCTGATGCTGCTGGGGGCGATATTCATCACCCTGGGGGTATGTCTCCAGGTGGTGGACATCATCTGGGACCTGTGGGAGCTCCGTCCCCAGACCTACGGCATGTTGGCCTTCGAGGCCTGCTTCGCCTACGACATCCTGGTGGCGGGCCTGTTGCGCGAGCGGAAGGAGCGCCTGCAGGCCCTGGAGGAGCTCGGCCTGCGCGAGAGGCGGCTGGAGATGGCGGAAGCGCGCTTCCGCAAGATGATGGACAACAGCTACGACGTCATCTTCACCATGGACCGCGAGGGAAACATCCTGGCCATCAACACCGAGGCCAAGGAGGTGCTCGGATTCCCGGTGGAGCGGATGCTGGGGAAGGGATACCTCGATTTCCTGGACGAGGAGGAACGCGCCAGGGCCTTCGACGCACTCGCCCGCGGCCTGCAGGGCGAGAAGATAAGGTTCTACGACATCACCCTTCAGAGGCCGGACGGCAGGCCGGTGATCCTATCCCTCACCGGCACCCGCCTCTACAGCGAGAAAGAGGCGGCCCTGGTCATCGCCCGTGACGTCACCGGGTCGCGCGAGATGGAGAAGGAGCTGCGGGAGAGGAACCTGTTGCTGCAGGAGGCGAACAGGAGGCTGCGCGAGCTGGACCAGCTCAAGACGGAGCTCGTCGGCATCGTCGGTCACGAGCTGCGCTCGCCGCTCACGGTGATCAACAGCTACGCCGCGGCCCTCAAGGACCACTGGGATAAGATGGGCGAGGAGCGCAAGCTCGCCTGCATCGACCACGTGCTGCGCGAGTGCGGACGCCTCAACCGCATGGTGGAGAACGTCCTGGACATGAGCCGCATCGAGTCGGAGCAGGTTTTCCTCGACCGGCGCCGGGGTGACCTGGTGCTCTTCCTGGACGACGTCACCAGGGAGATGGCCATGACCCCGGGCTCCCGGCCCATGCACCTGGTCACCTCGCAGCGCAGCATAGAGCTGGAGGCAGACTGGGACAAGATCAAGCAGGTGCTCATCAACCTGCTGGACAACGCCTTCCGCTACAGCCCTCCCTGGGGCAGGGTGGTCGTCACCGGGGACGTGCAGGACGCCATGGCGGTGGTGCGCGTGAAGGACCAGGGCCCCGGCATCCCGCGCGAGGGACGCGAGCACCTCTTCGAGAAGTTCACCCAGAACAAGCCGGAGGGGATGGAGCGCGGGTTGGGCCTGGGGCTCTACATCGTGCGCACCTTCGTTGAAGCGCACGGCGGAAAGGTCTGGGTGGAGGACGAGGAGGGGATGGGAGCCGTGCTCGCCTTTTCCCTCCCCCTGCGGGAGCAGTGACCTTACCGGGACAAGGGGTGCCGGGAGCGTTGCGGCGGATCCCGCCGCCACGTGCGGGGAAACGCTTGAGGTCATGCACCTCTCGGGTCGACCTCGATGACGCGCTCGGTCGGTTCCACGCGCGCGGGTCCGCCCGATATGTCGGGGTAAGCCGGCCTTCATGCGAAGGCGGCGTTTTTCCGTCCTTCCCCGTGGGTATATTGCGTATGTCGGCATGGATCGAGGAAAGGCGGGCTCAAGATCAGCCGCCCGGGCCTGGA
Organism: Actinomycetota bacterium; assembly: GCA_014360655.1. NCBI lineage: Bacteria > Bacillati > Actinomycetota > Actinomycetota bacterium. The sequence continues at coordinate 212,699 of JACIXC010000003.1, forward strand.
TAAGGAGGTATCATGTTCAGACGCAGGAGGAAAGCGCTGGTCGTCTATCACAGCAAGACCGGGCATACCGCGGAGGCCGCGGAAGCCGTGGCCAGGGGGCTGCGATCCGCGGGGGTCACCGCGGACGTGAAGGCCGTTTCCGAGGTCAGCGGGGAAGATATGTCAGAATATTCCATTCTGGCGGTGGGGAGCCCCACGCGCGGCGCGCGGCCGGCGCGCGTGGTGAAGAAGTTCATCAAGGGCCTGGACAAGAAAGCCCTCAAGGGCAAGTCGGCCACCGTCTTCACGGCCTACGCGGCGCTTCGAGGCCGTACCACCCTGCGCCGCATGCGGCGCCTCTTGAGGAGGAAGAAGGCGAAAGTCGTGCTGCGCGGCGTCGCGGTGAAGGCGGGAGCCCCCCTCAGCCTCTGGAGGGGACCGCAGGCCTCGCCCGAGGACGTGGCGCGCCTCGAGGAACTGGGCCGCAAGCTCGCAAAGAAGTCCAGGTAGCGGGAAACGCCATGCGCCTGCGGCCTTCCGGGGTCGCGGGCTGCGTCCCGAGGGGCCGTTCACGACGGGGACCCCACGGTGAGCGATGGCCCCCTGTACTAAAGGGGTCGCAGGTTGCGGTCTGCAGGGCGTGCGGGCGTCCCTTCGCTGAAGATGCACGTGCCGCCAAGGATCCTGGGAATCATGGTACCCGCACGGTCGTTCCGGCATCACGGGAATCCTCGTGGGAAGCGCCCTTTGAGGGCACATGCGGATGGAGAGACGCTTTCCTCGTGTGGCCTGAATGGCGTCATGCGGCGTCGCCGCGCTTGCGGGCGGCGCGGCTCAAGTCCTCATGGAGTGGGTGAAGCGGAGGAACGAGTCGATGGCCTCTCCCACCGCCTCGTCACAGGGAGAAGCTACATCGCCCTGTAGGCATTCCTTCATGCGGCGGGTGATGATGTGCACTCCCACGCTTTCCATGGCGGAGCGCACGGCCGCGATCTGGTTGAGGACCTCTTCGCAGTCTTTCCCTTCCTCCACCATGCGGATGATACCGCGTACCTGGCCTTCGATGCGATGAAGTCGGTGCAGGACCGCTTTCTTGGAGTCCCTGTCCTCTGACATCTGCCCTCCTCGCGAAAACCAGGGATATTATATAACGGCCTTCGCACGTTTGCATCCACTGCTCCGCGCTTACTCCGCGCTCCGCGCCGGCCGCCGTTCCGCGCTTATTGCGAGCAGTTCCACGCCGCGCCAGAGACTCCCCGCGCCCCGGCCGCCTCTCTCCACCGCCTGTTTGTCCCGCGCGTGAAAGGGGTATTCATCTATATGCCCCGTTTCGCGACGTGCCCTGGTCCGTATGTCCCGGCGGCACGCGTGCTGCGACCGTGACGGCGCATCGCGCGGTGCGACCGGGGGAAAAGGCGCGCGGGAGACCGGGGCGTGGAACAAGCAGATCGCGAGGGGTTGCAGGAACGGCGGAGCGGCCCAGCGAAAGCCTTATGGGGCGGCGGTCCGCGGAGAGACGGCGACGGGCGCGAGGAGGTGAAAGATGGAAAAGCAGGTCGGCAGGGTCACCCACTACTTCGGCAAGGTGGGCGTGGCCGCCATAGAGCTCGAGGACGAGCTGAGGGTCGGCGATACCATTCACATCAAGGGACACACCTCGGACTGGACGCAGAAAGTCGATTCCATGCAGATCGAGCACCAGCAGGTCCAGGAGGCGAAGGCGGGAGACGTCATCGGCATAAAGGTGAGCGAGCACGCCCGCGAGCACGACGTGGTCTACAAGGTGGTGGAAGACTAGCCGGGGCGGCGCGCCCGCGTGAGCACAAGGCGGGGCAGGCGGTTCCCGCGGCCATGTGCGGCATAGGCCGAAGGGCGAGGCTCCGCGCACGGATGCCGCGCCGCTCGGGCGGGTGCTGGCGGGGACGGACCGACGCATGCTTTATAATGCTTCTATGATGCTTCTGTGGTCGTGCGGTCAACGCCCCGCGGTAAGCGCTTCCATGGACGCGACCCCCGCGGGTCGGCCGCGAGGAGCGGGAACGAGACGCGGAGAGATGCCCCGGTCATGACTGACCAGACGGAAAAACGCGAGTTCGAGGTGCGGGGAGGCGCCTGGGAGGCGCTCCACGCCCTCATATTCTACGCGGCCGTGGCCTGCGCGGTTCTCTCCACCGCGGGCGTGGCCAGGCTGGCCACGGGGATAAGCGCGGTCACCCTGCTCTTCTACAGCATCTTCGCCGTGTTCTCATCGCCCACCTACCTGGTCATCGACCCCGAGAGGAAGACGTTGACCTGGGAAACCTACCGTTATTTCATCCCCATGCGCCGGGAGATGACGCGCGGGGACGTGGCGGGCGTCGAGGTGGTGGAGGCGAGGCGCATGGGGGAGGCGGGTGAGGACCCCGGGCCGCGGCGTGACCTTTCCTACTTCGTGCGGGTCTACCTGAGACTCTCCGACGGCAGGAGGCGCAGGGTTTTCCGTTCGGGGACCACGGGGTCCCCCCAGGACAACCGCGCCGCCGCCTTCCTCATCGTGGAGGCGCTGGCGCAGGCTCTGTCACTTCCCATATTTTACCATGCAAAGGGCGGCGGGGGCGCGGAGGGGGTTACCTGAATTGTCACCAGGGTCGGGGCTCTCGCGGCGCCGGTACAGGGGAGCGACGGGTGCAGGCTGCGGCCGCCGGGGCCTTCTCGCCGCCGCGGCCGCCCTCGCATTCCTCGTGGCCGTTTCGTGCGCCGCGTGCGGGGACGGCGCTCCCGGGCGCACATGGCAGAGCGACCCCATAGTCCCCGGCTATTCCATGGCGTACATCGACATAGGAGACCCCTTCTCGGCCGTGCAGGAGGTCCACGGCGACCCGGACGAGCACCGCAGGGACGGGGGCTACCTCTATGCATACTACGGACGCACGGGCGAGGAAGGGGGCATCGACGCCCCCGCCTCGTGGCTCCTCGTGGTGACCCTGTACGACCAGGGGAACGGGTACCTCGATCCCGAGGACGAGGTGGGCGCGGTGGAGGTATCCGGCCCCTACCGCGGGAGGACATCGGGCGGCGTCGGCATCGGCAGCACCGCGCAGGATATAGAAGGGGAATTCGGCGCGTGCCGGAGCATCTCCTCCTCGTCGGCGCCCGGCGGCGGGGAGCTCCTGCTCTACTCCTACGCGGAAAGGGGGGTGGAGTTCCTGGTCTCGCCCTCGGAAGGGGTGGTGACGGTGATGGTCACCGCCTACGGCGGCCTGCGGCCCGTGCGGGAGGGGGAGGGGGAAGACGAGGGGCAGGGAGGGCTTTTCGGCGCGCACCAGGGAGACCCCATCGTTCCGGGAAGGTCGGCGGCCGGCATCGACATAGGGGACGACTTCCACGTCGCCAGGAGGATATACGGTCCCCCCGACGCCTCGGGATCGACCACGGAGGGCCTGGTCTATGCCGCCTACACCGGCGGTTACGGGCCCTGGAAGCTCACCCTCTACCTGGAGGATACGGACGGCGACGACGGGCTGGGCGATTTCGACGTCGTGGTATCCATATGCCTGCGCCATCCCTACGCCGGGAAGACGCCCAAGGGAGCGAGGATCGGGGCTCTCCAGGCCGACGTCCTCAAGGAGTTCGGAACTCCCCAGAGGCAGAGCACCGCCATGCACCAGGGCGAGCAGACCACCATCATGGAATATAATTCCACGGGCATCGTCTTCGCCGTGAAGACGACGACCGGCGAGGTGATCGAGATCGACGTCAACCGGCCCCTCCTCTGAACGACGGTTCCCCGCGCAGGCGCACGGCGGCCGCCGGCGGCCCCGCACCCTTGCGTCCCGCCCGCACCCGTGCACGCGACGACCGGGGCACGCGACGGTGATGTGCGCGAGGTCATACCGGGAGGTCCGCGCGGGGTGCCCCCTTCACGCCAGGCGGCGGCGCAGGGCGCGACGGTCTCTCCTTTCGCGGCGGCCGCGCGGCGAGGCCAGCGCGGAGACGTCGAGCTCCCCCACCTTCCCCGCGAAGCGGCGGCGCTGCGCGATCTCCCTTTCCAGGAGCGGCTGCATGAGGTACCGGTACCTGAGGTGGGGGGTGATGTTCTCGCCCGCGCTGTCGGCGATGGCCGCCGCCGCCGTGCGGCCGCTTTCCAGGGCCAGGCGGATGCCGAAGCCCCAGGGGTCGACGAGGCCAGCCGCCTCCCCGACCAGCAGGGCGCATCCGGCACCCAGGCTGTAGTGGCCCGCCGCGGCCATGCGGTTGCGCAGGGCGGCGGAGCGCACGACACCGCCGCGCAGGACGAGTCCGACCCTGCGGGAGAGGAAAGCCTGCAGGTCCTCGAGCTCCTCCCGCCAACCCCGTCCGCCGCGGAGATGCACCGCCATCCCTACGCGCCCGCCGCGGACGAAAAAGGAGGCCGGCGCGGAGCCCTCCCTGGTCAGCGCCAGGCCCATCCAGCCCTCGTCCCAGTCCGCCTCGCCCTCGCCCGTCACCAGCATCCCTCTCTCCAGGTGCGGCGCCGCGTAGAGGCGGTGGAACTCCGGCCTCAGCAGGCGCAGTGAGAGGCTGTCCGCGCCGTCCGCCCCCACAAGGTAGGTGGCTTCCAACCTCTCCTCCGACCCTCCCCTGCGGAGGAGCATCTCCACGCGGAAGCGCCCCAGGTCGAAGTCGACCACCTCGCAACCGTCGGCGACGTCGGCCCCGCATTTCCCGGCGAGGAAAGCATCCAGGATAGAGCGCTTCACAGCGAGCCCCTCGCCGGGGAAACGACCCTTGCCCGGGGAGGCGTTCCCACCGCTGGTGGCGTTCTCGCCCGGGGAAGGACCTTCGCCCGGGAAAGGACCCCCACCCGGAGGAGGAGCTTCGCCGGAAAAGGGAAGGTCGTAAGTGCCGCCGCCCTCGCAGAGAAGGCGCACGCCCCGCACCTGCGCGGGACCCTCCAGGCAGTCACGGGGAAGGGGCCCGAAGGAATCCTCGATGAGGCGCGCGGCCTCCGCGGAGAGGAAACCACCGCAGGCCTTGTCGCGGGGCAGGGCCTCCCTTTCCACCAGGAGGACCTTGAAGCCGCGCTCCGAGAGCTCCCGCGCTGCCATGCATCCCCCGGGGCCTGCCCCGATGACAATGACGTCGTAATGCATGCCGCCCGCCTTTCCCGGTGTCCCGTCCTTCCGTCAATGTACAGGTGTCGGCGCCCGCGAGGCAATGACGGTGCGCGCCGCGCCGCACGTTCTTTCCACCGGGGGTGGGAACGCAAGTCCGTTTGAGGGCGGGGAAGAGAACGGCAGCGCCGCCGTGCCTCCCGAGGCGGCTCGACGACCGCCGCCGCGGGCTCGGGGATTTCCCGGCCCCGGCGGTTCCCACGCGTCGTGGTCGCCGCTCAGGCGGGGCGCACGTGGGTGGGCCGCAGGCGCGAGCGGTGCGCCTCGAGCGCCCTGGTATAGATTTCCAGATAACTCTCGGCCATCGCCCGCGGGCTGAAGCGCTCCTCCGCCGCGCGGCGGCAGGCGCGGGGGTCTATCTCGTCGATGCGTTCCAGGTACTCCTGCAGTCCCTCGGGGGTGTCCGCCAGGAAGCCGGTCACGCCGTGCTCCACCACCTCCGGCGCCGCCCCCCAGCGCGTGGCGAGCACCGGGGTCCCGCAGGCCAGGGCCTCCGCCATCACCAGCCCGAAGGGCTCCTCCCACTGGATGGGGAAGAGGAAGGCGCGGGCGCGGGCGATCAGGCGCACTTTCTCCTCCTGGGACACCTCTCCCAGGTAGATCGCCCTCTCCCCGTCGAGGTGGGGGCGTACCCGCTGCTCGAAGTAGGCGCGATCCGTTCCCGGATCGATCTTGCCCGCGAGCACTATGCGGCAACCCGCGCGCCTGGCCAGGAGTACCGCGTTCTCCGTCCCCTTCGCCTCGCAGATGCGGCTCACGCAGACCAGGTAGTCCTCCTTTTCCGGCGAGGGACGGTGCTCCTCCACGTCCACGGCGTTGGGCACCACGCCCAGGTAGTTGAGGTCGGGGCACCCCTCCCGCTGCCGCCTGCTTATGGCCACGTAGTAGCAGTCGTTGCGGAAGGCGGTATAGAACATGCGGACGTCCCGCGTAAAGGGGCCGTGCAGGGTGTGCACCACCGGCTGGGGTATGAGTCCCGCGAAGGCCGGGCCGAGGAAGCCGGAATGGTCGTGCACCAGGTCGTAGGGGCCCTTGGCGACGGAGCGGTAGGCCTGTCCCACGTGGTAGGCGTCGAAAAGGGTCTCGCCCATGTGCTCCGTGGGCGCCGGGTCCAGGTAGATGACCTGCCTGGCGCGGGTCTTGGAAGGGCCGGCGGCGAAGAGGGTCACCTCCTCGCCCCTTTCCGCCAGTTCGTCCACCAGGAGCTTGAGCACCCTTTCTATCCCCCCGTATCCCTCGGGCGGGACCGGGATCCACACCGGCGCGATCATGGCTATGCGCATGTAACAAGACCTCCTCTGAACGTATTCGTTAACCCCCAAGGGGGTTGTTCGTCCTCTGACGGGAAAATCAAGTGCCGCGGGACAAGCGGCTTTTCCCCGCCGCGGCTGCCGCAAGAGCGCGGCTCCCACCCGTGGCGCTGCGGCGGCGTCGATTTCGCGGTTATTAAGCGACCGTCCTATCCTTTAATGTTTTCCCTTTTCGAGCTCGTATAAACCATGACGCTGCAGGTGCCTCGCCGGTTCCCGGAAAAGGGGTCTTGCGGCGGAAAAGGTGCAATCGAGACCGTATTATGGGTATAAACAAGTAAAACGGCATCGACCGTGGTGCGGCATCGGTTCCGAGGGACGAGGTCGGGTGCGATATGGCGAAAGGAACGGAGGCGCTCTGCCTGGAGGGCGGCGGGGGTCTCCCCTTCATCGTGAGCGAGGTCCCCCGCCAGTCGCTGATCATCAAGGAGGGGGAGTACTTCCTCTTCACCTACGAGAACGGGGACATGGCCCACGGCAACCGCGCCGGGCTCGGCCTCTATTACCGCGATACCCGCTTCCTCTCCACCCTGGAGACGCGCATCGAGGGCATGCAGCCGCTCTTCCTCTCCTCCTCCGTGGAACGGGGATACATGGCCAACATCCACCTCTCCAACCCGGACATCGTGACGGGCGAGGAACTCTCCATCCCCCAGGACGCCATCAGCATACGGCGCAGCCGCCTCATCCAGGACGGCCTCGTGGAGAGGATATACGTGCGCAACTACCACACCGCGCCGGTGCACGTGCACCTGGGCCTCAGCCTGGCCAACGACTTCGCGGACATCTTCGAGGTGCGCGGCATGCGCCGCCCGCGGCGGGGGAGGGTGCACCGCCCCCGCGTGCAGGAGAAGGAGGTGCTCCTCTCCTACACGGGGACCGACCGCCTGCGCCGCCTCACGCGCATCCTCTTCTCCCGCGAGCCCGCGGAGGTGCGCGGGGGCAGGGCCGGGGTGGAGGTGGTCTTCGCCTTCCTCCTAGCCGCGGGCGAGGTGGATTTCATAGATATGCACGTCATCCCCCTGGAGGAGGGGGAAGAAAAGGCGCCCGCCAAGTTCCTCGCGGCGAGGATGGCCCTGCGCCGCTCCTACGAGGAATGGGTGGAGGGCACCGCCCGCATCGAGACGGACAACAACGTCTTCAACCTCATCGTGCAGCGCAGCATGCGCGACCTGCGCGCATTGCATACCCGCACGCGCTACGGGGACATCGTGGTGGGGGGCGTGCCCTGGTATTCCGCTCCCTTCGGGAGGGATGCCCTCATCGCCTGCTACCAGACCCTCATGCTCAAGCCGGAGCTGGCGCGGGACAGCCTCTTCTTCCTGGCCGCCTTCCAGGGAAGGGAAGTCAACGACTGGCGGGACGAGGAGCCGGGGAAGATCATCCACGAGATACGCCAGGGGGAGATGGCCCGCATGAACGAGATACCCCACACCCCCTACTACGGGTCGGTGGATTCCACCCCGCTCTTCCTCATCCTGGTGAGCGAGTACCTGAAGTGGACCGGCGACCTGGAGACCTTCCGCCGCCTGGAGGAGAACGTGGAACTCGCCCTGCGCTGGATCGACGAGTACGGCGACCAGGACGGCGACGGGCTGGTGGAGTACAGCAGCCGCAGCTCCATGGGGCTTTCCAACCAGTACTGGAAGGACTCGGGGGATTCCATACTCCTCCCGGGAGGGCGCCTGCCCTGCATGCCCGTGGCCACCGTGGAGACGCAGGGGTACGTTTACTACGCCAAGCGGCGCATGGGGGAGCTCTACCTCGACCTCGGCGAGGAGGAAAAGGGGAAGCGCCTCCAGGCGGAGGCCGAGGAGGTGAGGCGCAAGGTGGAGGAGCTCTTCTGGGATGAGGAGCTCGGCATCTACGTCCTCGCCCTGGACGGCGAGAAGCAGCCGGTGCGCGTGGTGTCCTCCAACGCCGGCCAGCTCCTCTTCACCGGTCTGCCCTCCCTGGAGAGGGCGCGCAGGGTGATACGGCGGCTGATGGAGAGCGACATGTTCTCGGGATGGGGCATACGCACCCTGAGCGAGAAGGAGCATTACTACAACCCCATGAGCTACCACAACGGCAGCATCTGGCCCCACGACAACGCCATCATCCTGCGGGGGATGAAGCGCTACGGCGGGGAGGAGGCCTGCATGAAGCTGGTGGAAGGGCTTTCCAGGGCCTGCATGCGCATGGAGAACCTCCGCCTCCCGGAGCTCTTCTGCGGCTTCCGGCGCACCCTCTTCGACGAGCCGGTGCCCTACCCGGTGGCCTGCAGCCCGCAGGCCTGGGCGTCCGGGAGCGTCTTCCTCATCCTCCAGTCCATGCTGGGCATCTCCCCCGACGCGCGCCGCGGGGCGGTATACGTCAACAAGCCATGCCTGCCGGGCTGGCTGGAGAGGGTGCACCTGCGGAACCTGCGGGTGGGGGACGCGCGCCTGGGCCTGCTCTTCCGCTACGAGGCCGGCCTCACCGTCTTCAGCGTCACCGAGAAGGAGGGCGACATCCGCGTGGTCATCGAGGAATGAAGAGCGCGCGCATATAAGACCATTGCATAAAACCGCCCGTTAGAGCCACTCTAAGAGTGCACAGCCACCAGGTCCAGGAGCCTCGGGATGGGCATGACGCACCTGTAGAGCTCGGCGTTCGCCACTCCCCGCCCGTCCACGGTGGTGATCACCGTCCCCGGCAAGGGGAGCATGAGCTTGAATTGATCGGGCTGCAATTCCATTTCCTTCCACCTCTGTATCACGCTCCGTGCACGCGACCCGCGCGCACCGGCCGCAAAGGCGGCGAGCCCGCGCCCATTCCCCGGGACGCTCTCGCCCCGGCATCGGGAGCTCTATCCTCGCACCGCGGGGACTGCTACCCCCGCCCTTCCTCGAACCAGCCGATGGTTGCGTCGGGGATGGAGTCTATCTTCGCGCTGTAGGGCTTGATGTCGACGATGGCGCTCCCGTCCACGGCGTCCAGCCCCCGCACCACCAGGCGGTTCCCCTCGCGCCGCAGCAGCTCCACCACGCAGAACTCCACCGGGTTGGGACGCGAGGGGGAACGGCAGGCGAACACCCCGCGCACCTCGGGCCCCCAGGGCGTGACCGTCTGCAGAACGCCGCGGTCAGCGAGGTGGCCCCAGTAGAGCAGGATGAGGTAACGCGAAGCCTCCACGTCCTTGAGGCCGTCCGCGTAGTCCTCGTATATCTCCAGCTCCGCCTCCTCGCGGGAGAAGCGTCCCTGGAAGGGCGCCTCGTCCATGGTGCGGTAGGGCGACCTTATCACCCCTATGGCCACGAGCTCCATCCCGCCGCGCTCACCGGGACCGTTATCACCTTTTTCCATCGCCTGCACCTCTCCCTCCGACGTCTCCCCCGGCATGGCGGCACGCGCTCACCGGTACCACCATCCTCGTGTCTCCCCGTGTCTCCACCTCCACCTTCACGCCGTAGACCTTCTCCATGCTCTCCTCGTCGATGATCTCCGGGCCACCGCAGGCGAAGACGGAACCCCCTCTCAAAAGGATGAACTTGTGCGAGAAACGCAGGGCGAGGTTGACGTCGTGGATGGCCATGAGGGCCGCGATGCCCCTCTCCGCCACCACCCTCCCCAGCGTCTCCATCACCTCGAACTGGTTCCTGAGGTCCAGGTTGCTCGTGGGCTCGTCCAGCAGCAGGATCCCGGGCTCCTGTGCCAGGGCCCTGGCGAGCATCACCTTCTGTTGCTCCCCCCCGCTCAGCTCGTCCAGGTAGCGGAGGGCCAGGTCCTCGAGGTTGAGGGCGCCCAGCACCTCCTCCACCACCTTCAGGTCCCCGGCGCCCGTGCCCCAGCCGATGTGCGGCCTGCGGCCCATGAGCACGGCGTCGAAGACGGTGAGCCGGCGGCCGCCGCCGTCCCTCTGGGCCACGTAGCCCATGCGTCGCGCCACCTCCATGCGTGCCAGGCGGGAGGTATCCTCCCCCGCCAGGAGCACCACGCCCGAGCGCGGCCGCAGGATGCCCAGGATGCACTTGAGCAGGGTGGTTTTCCCTGCCCCGTTGTTCCCCAGGATGGAGCAGATCTCCCCCCTCTTGACATCGATGGAGACCGACTCCAGCACCGGCCTGGTGCCGTAACTGAAAGCGATGCCGTCGACCGTCAGCATCACGCCCTCCTGTATCCCTTGGCCAGCAGGTAGAGGAAGAGGGGAGCGCCCATGAAGGAGGTTATCGCTCCCACCGGGAGCACCACCGGGGCGATGATGGTCCTGCTCAGGGTATCCGAGGCGAGAAGGAGGAAGGCCCCCATGGCGCACGCGCCGGGGATCAGGTAACGGTAATCGCCCCCGATCACGCGCCGGACGAGGTGGGGGCTCACCAGCCCCACGAAGGCGATGATGCCCAGGAAGGAGACCGCCACCGCGGTCACCAGGGAGGCCAGGAACATTCCCACCATGCGCGTGCGCCCCACGTTCACCCCCAGGCTCCTGGCGGTGTCGTCGCCGCTCTCGAGCGTATTGTAATTCCAGCGGTTGAGGATGAAAAAGGCGGCGACGGGAAGGGTGACCGCGGTCATGATCGCCAGTTCCTGCCAGGAGGCCCTTCCCACGTCGCCGAAGGTCCAGAAGACGATGGACGCCACCTGCACGTCGTTGGCGAAGTACTGCGTGATGACCGTCCCCGCGGAGAAGAGCGAGCCGAAGGCTATGCCCGCCAGGATCATGGCCTCGGGCGAGATCCCCTTGTACCTGGCCAGGAAGAGGACGGCCAGGGTGGCGGAGATGGCGCCGGCAAAGGCGGCCACGGTGACCAGGTAAGGGTTCTTGATGAGAACCGCGTCGGCGCCCGTGCTCTGCACGCTTCCCGCCCCCATGGCCACGATGGCCAGGGCGGCGCCGAAGGCCGCCCCCTGCGAGACCCCCAGGGTGTAGTCGGAGGCGAGGGGGTTGAGGAGCACCCCCTGCATGACGCATCCCGCCACCGCCAGACCGATCCCGGCCACCACGGCCGCAAGGACGCGCACCAGCCTGATGTGGATGACGATCTGCGTGGTGCGCTGGTCCGCCTGCCCGAAAAGCGCCTTCAGCACCTCGAGGGGAGTGACGCCCGCGGAACCGATGGTCATGGAAATTATTCCCAGTATAAGGGTGGCGCATGCGACGCCGGCGATGAAGAGCGCCCTGCGCCGCGTGTAGGCGCGGTACGCGCTCCCCGCGGAACCCGTGGCCGCCGTGTCCACCTGTCCTCACCTTACCCGTGCATGCCCTATGCCTGCCGGGCGAGCTTCGCCCGCGACCCCGTGCCTACAGCGAACCCAGGTCGATCTTCTTGAAGCCTCCGAAGTCGGCCGCCATGCGCCGGTACAGGGCCTCGCCCAGCAGGAACCCGTAGATCTCGTCGGCCTTCGCCTCCGGGTCGACATCCTCGAAGGCCTCCGGGAACACGGCCTTGCCCATGAAATAGGCGTCGGCGATGGCGGTGTCGATGTTGGTGGTGTAGTAGTTATAGGGCAGGTAACCATAGACCTTCCCTTCCTTCACCGCCTTTAGGGAGTTGTAGAATCCCGGGTTGCCCGCGTAGTCGTCCCTCACCATCTGCAGCCCCGACTCGTCTATGAAGATGATGTCGGGGTTCCAGGCTATGAGCTTTTCCTTGTCGATCATCACGCTTCCCTTGCTGCCCGTCTCGTCCACCACGTTGACGGCTCCGATGGAGGCCAGGGGCGGGAAGTTGCCCTGGGTGCTCTCGATGCCGTGGGTGCCCTTCATGCCTATGGCCCCCACGTAGACCCTCGGCTTCTCGCCAGCCGGGATATCCGCGGTGCGCCCTGCGAGGTCGTCCCGGCATCCCTTGATGTAGGCGATGACCTCCTCCGCCCTCTCTTCTTCGCCGATGATCTCCCCGATGAGGGAGATGGAATCGTATATCTCCCGGTCGAAGGTGCCGAGCTGGCCGTAGCTCAGCACCACCACGGGGATGCCCGTCTTCGACTGCAGCTCGTCGGCCTTGGCCGCATCCACCAGGTAGGCCACGAAGATCACGTCCGGGTCCACGCTGAGCAGCATCTCCGGATCGGGGGTGGAGTCGGGGCCTCCCTGCCCGATCACCGGCAGGTTGAGCAGCTCGGGGTGGGCCATGATGTACGGCCTCCCCGTGGACCACTGTTTCTCCACGTTCTCGATCCCCACCACCTTGTCCGCGCCACCCGCGTAGCAGACCAGCCGCAGAGCGCCGGGCCCGATGGCCGTGACCCTCTCCGCGGGCACGGTGACCTCCACCTCGCGCCCCGCGAGGTCGGTGATGATCCTGCTCCCCGGCCCGGAGGCCTCGCCCCCGCCCTTGCCGCCGCAGCCGGCGAGCGACAGCGCCGCCAGAAGGACCGCCGAAAGCAGGATCAGGGTGATGGTGCCTCTCAGCAACTTCCTTGCCTCTCCCTTCATGCCGCCCTCTCCTTTCGCGTCATCTTCCATTGCCTTGCTTGCGTTTTTCCGCCACGGGCGCCGCGTTTACCTGCCCACACGGGGGTTTTGCGCGGCATGCCCTCGCGGGCCGGCAAGCGTGGGCCACGCCTCGGGCGCCGTTTCCATCCCCCGCACGCGCGCCGCTCCCCCCGGCGTTCAGGGCCTGAGGCCGGCTTCCACCGCCGCCAGGACGCCGCGCACGGCTTCGCCCAGCCTTTCATCCGCCACGGGTCCGCCCTCGAGGTTCGCCCGCGCCACTGTCTCCGAATAGGGGACCTCGGCGATGGCGGCCAGCCCCGCCTGGGCCAGCTTATCCACCAGAACCTGCCTTACCCTTTCATCCACCTTGCTGAGTACCACCCCGCACGGTTTCCCTGCCTCCTCCGCGAGGCGGCATGCCTTCTCCGCGAGGGAAACCGCCTCCCGCGAGGGATCGACCACCGCCAGGACGTAATCCGCTCCCTCCAGGACGCCGCGTCCGAAGTGCTCGATGCCCGCCTCGGTGTCCACCAGCACCCATTCCCCGTCCCCGGCGGCTATGCTCTTCAGGAACGAGCGCGCCACAACGCCCATGGGACAGGCGCAGCCCTCCATGCTGTGCTCGATCTTACCGATCCTCACCATGGACAGAACGCCGTTACCGCCGGCGACGTCCGCGGGCAGGCCCGCCGGGTCCAGGCTCTCCTCGAAGAGCCGCAGTTCCTCGTCACCCTCCCCCCTCAGGCGGGCCATGAGCTTCTCGCCCACCGCCCGCTTGCCGCCCAGGTAGCCCATGACGGTGTTCGCCGGCGGCTCCACCCCCAGCATCCCGGCCAGGCCGAGGTTGGACTCGTCCGCGTCCACCACCAGCACCTTCCCCCGTTCGCCCAGCTCCCTCGCGAGGAGGGCCACCAGGGTGCTCTTACCGCTTCCACCGCGGCCACAAACCAAGACCTTAGGCATTCGTTTCACCTCCGTTACCGGTACGCTTTCCTTTCCTCCCGTTCGGGGTCCGACCGCGGACCTCCGCGCAACGGCTTCCCTGAGGCGCGGTAAAGGCCTCAAGCCTTATCCCCGGCCCCGTCAAGCCCTTTCGGTCCGGGTTTGCGCGCCACCAGAACGAACATGTCCTCGCCGTCGTGCACGCGGACCTCCACGAACCCGGCGCAAGAGAACATCTCCTCCATCTCGTCCATGCCGGGAAGCATGTCCAGGCCCACCTCGCCCCCGATGAAGCGGTGCAGGGCATTGACCTCCTCCCGGCTCTCGTTGTGGCATACCGTCGCCCTTCCCCCCGGCCTGAGGATGCGGAACATCTCCTGGGCGGCACCCCGCTTGTCGGCCACGTGCGGAAAACAGTTGTGGCACACCACCTCGTCGAAGGAACAGTCGAGGAACGGGGTGTCCGCGAGGTCGGCGTGTATGAACTCCAGGTTGGGGCCCGCGTGTTTCTCGCGCGCCAGGGCCAACATGCGCTCCGCGATGTCCAGGGCGGTGACGTGCCCGGCCTCCCCAACCGCCTCCAGCAACCAGGGTATGATGAGGCCGGTGCCGCATCCCGCGTCCAGCACCCTGCTTCCCGGCCTGATCCCGAGGCCGCGGATGATGCGTTCGCTCACCGCCTTCCTCTCCACGGCGTTCTCGTCGTCCCAGGTATCCGCCCTCTGGTTGAAGAAGTCGCTTACCGCCGTCATCATGGTCCGCGCTCCCTCGTCTCCTCCACCCAAGGCCGCCCCCTTCGGGCGGCTGTGACCCGGTAAAAACAAGGCCACGAAGGCCGTAGCCTTCGTGGCCACAATCTATGCTACGTCGAAACCGCTCTTCACGCGGCGGCTTCTCGCCGCCCATGCTTCTTTCCCAAGCGGTAAATATTTTAGGACGGTTCCCTTTACATTACAATAGGAAGATGATGAGGGGCAGGTAGATCCCGGCAAGGAGGCACGTGCTCACGCGACGTGCCGCCATCACAGACGCCCATCATCGCCGCGCCGTCACCCTACGTTGCCGTTCCCCCTCTGTGCCTCGCGCCGCATGTCCTTGAAGTGAGCCGGAGCGATATGGCGAGCTGCCTGGAAGGTGCCGCCATGAATAGCGGTAACCCACTGCCCGGGCGAAGCGAGAAAGCATGGCCCGCGTTCCCGGACCGACAGAAGCTGCGGCACGGGTCGCTGCGTGCATCCTGAATCTGTCGACGCGTGAACGGCCATCGCGATGCAGGGACGCTCTTCCCGCCGTCCCTTCCGCCTCTTACGTCCCGGTGTGGGCCGGTTGACGGGAGGTCAGCCGGAGAGCGACATCCCTCCCCCCACCAGGCCCATGAAAGAGAAGACCAGGAAGAGGTACATGCCGACTCCCAGGGTGATGCCCTCGGTGCGCAGGATGGTGGTGAGGTTGGTGACCGCCATGCCCAGGGCGAAGATGGCGAAGAGCAGGGCGACGCCCCCCAGCGCCTTGCTCCTGGCCAGTAGCGTGAGCAGCCCGAGAAAGGCCAGCAACCCCCCAGCGATGAGGGAACAGAGGCCGGTGAAGACGGGATAACCCTCGGAGTAGACGAAGAAGGGGTTGACGATATCCCCCGATGTCCCCCCACCGGACCTTCCGATGTCGAACCAGTCCCACCCGGAGAGGGAAAGATAGCCGCGCGGACCGGTGCCCCAGCTCATAAAGGTGCTTATCAGGATGAGGACGCCGGCGACCAGGATGATCACGGCCCCGATCCAGAAGGCCGCACCCCTGGTCTTCCCTGCCGCTCTCGCCATCGGCGGGGCCACGGGAGGCCTCGCCGCCGCGGCCGGAGCGGCCACGGCCTGTGAATAGGGAGGCGTTGCGGGAGGAGTGGCCGTGGCCTGCGGATAGGGCGCTGCCGCTGGGAGTGGTTGCGCCGGGGGCGGCGCCGTGGGCGGCGCAGCGGCGGGAGCCGTCGGTTGCGGCGGCGGCGCCTGCGCCTCCAGGACGGCGCCGCATCTCGCGCAGAAGCGCGACTCCGGGCGGTTTTCGTTCCCGCACTGTGGACAGGTCTTCATCTCCATCAACCCCTTGACGTCCTTTCTTGTCCGGCTCCCGCAAGGCCTTCCGGGACAAGACGCATGAAACCCTCTACGTTCGGCGACGTGAAAAGCAGGAACGAAAAGTGCAAGAATTGCTCTCCCATATTATACTCCTTGCTTCGCGGAACATCCTTTCCATCGCGACAACTCGGACGTGGAAGGGTTCGAGCCTCGTTCATGGCCGTCCTTCTTGCGGCGGCCGGGCCGCCGGGTAACGGTCTCGCTCGCAGGCTCGCTGCGACCGACCCGGTCGTTCCCGGCCTCGGTCGGGTTGTTATAGTTCCTTCTTCCGGCCCGGGGCCTCAGGGTAACGGTCTCGCTCGGCGCCGCGTACCTTTCTCATAAATCCGAAACCCTGGGTAAGGCGACCTCGCTGCGACCGACCCTGTAGTTCCCCGGGCTGGTTGGGTGGGAATACGTCCTTCTTGCGGCGGCCGGGCCGCCGGGTAACGGTCTCGCTCGCAGGCTCGCTGCGACCGACCCGGTCGTTCCCGGCCTCGGTCGGGTTGTTATAGTTCCTTCTTCCGGCCCGGGGCCTCAGGGTAACGGTCTCGCTCGGCGCCGCGTACCTTTCTCATAAATCCGAAACCCTGGGTAAGGCGACCTCGCTGCGACCGACCCTGTAGTTCCCCGGGCTGGTTGGGTGGGAATACGTCCTTCTTGCGGCGGCCGGGCCGCCGGGTAACGGTCTCGCTCGCAGGCTCGCTGCGACCGACCCGGTCGTTCCCAGCCTCGGTCGGGTTGTTATAGTTCCTTCTTCCGGCCCGGGGAGTGGCTCTCACGCTCAAGGAACGAGCTCCACCAGGAAATCCTTCTCCCGGCCGTGCAGGCGCACGCGGCCCTCCGCCTGCAGCTTGTCCAGGTGGCACTGGAGTATCTGGGGTCCGGGGAAGAGGTGGATCAGGGGATTCTTAAAGGCGCGCCGCACGAGCTCCGGGAAGGTGAGCGGACCCGTCGCGAGCTCCCGCAGCACCCTTTCCTCGCGGCGCAGAAGGTAGGCCCTGGTCCTGGCGATCTCCTCGCCGGGTCGCTCGCTTATTCTTCCGTGGGAGGGCACGAGGAGGGTGGCCGGCAATCTGGAAAGTCTATCCAGCCCATCCAGGAATCCCGTGAGGCCCCCCGAGGACGGGGAGTACCATGCCGTCACATCCCCCACGGCATCGGCGGTGAAGAGCATGCCGCTCCCCGGCTCGAAGAGGGAGACGAGGCCGTTGGCATGCCCCGGGGTGTTGATCACTAGAAAGGTAAATTTACCCAGCTCTATTTCTTCCCCGGGCAAAAGCACGTCGGTGGCCTCGGCGCTGGCCATGGGGCAGAGGTGGCGGAAGTACTCGATGATGTCCGCCCGCTCCCGGGGGATGTCCGCCATGCCGTAGCGGAAGGGCAGGTCCATGTCGAAGGTGTGGTTGAGCCGCGAGGGATCGGCGGCCAGCGGAACCTCCACGGGATGCAGGAACACACGCGGCGATATCTCCTCCAGGAGAAAGCGCATGGCGCCCATGTGGTCCGGGTGGGCGTGGGTGAGCACCACGGTGTGCACGTCGCCGATCCCCAGGCCGTGGGAGGCGAGGAAATCCTTGAGGCCGAGGTAGACCTCCTCGCGCCCGCAGCCCACGTCCACCAGGACCGCGCCGTCTTGGTCCCGGATCATGAGCACGTTGGCCGAGGCCGGCCAGACCGTCTCCTCGTCCCTGTGCAGAAAGATTCCGTCGGGAAGCAAACCTGGTCCTTTCCTGGATCCCACCGGAGATATTCTACCGCACGTTCGCCGTGCGTGAACCGTGCGCGCTGCCGGAGAAGCGCATCGTGCCGACACCGCATGCCGCCGCGCTCGGGTTCGCACCGCCTCTCGAACATCCTTTCCCGCAGCGCTAAAGGAAGTGCCGCAGGTACTCGATGAAAGCATTGAATTGAAAAATCCCGAAACGGCCAAAGTTTCGGGGATATGCCGCGCACTTATTGGAGGAGGTGTTTATGGCTGCGATAACAAGGCGGCGATGGAACATCGAGACATGGGGGTGGTAACCGTGGGTATGACAGGCAAGAGATGGCTCGTCCCAGTGCTCCTGGGGGCACTCGCCCTGTCCTCGGTCGCGGCCACGCTGGGATTGCAGGGATGCGGCAAGGACCAGGCGAAACAAGATTTCGTGGACGGTGTGATCGCCATCATCGAGGAGAACCAGTCGCAGCCGGAGATCGCCGCACAGGGGCAGGCGGCGTTGACGGCCTACTACGAATCCGGCTTCACCGACCTGGCGAGCGCGGCCGCCGCGGCGCAATCCTTCATCGCGAGCAACGAGAAGGACACTCGGTCGCTTGATGATCTACGGGTACTGCAAAAACCCGACGGCGAGGCCGGGGAGATAGCGGATACCCTCCGCTCGGGAATAGAGATCATGGACGAGGGCAACTCCGTCTTCGCGTCGGAGCTGGAAAAAGCCCCCAGACAGAGCGTGGAGGAGCGGTCGGAGTTGTTAGGGTCCACGATGGAAGCCATGAACCTCTATCTCGAAGGCATAAGCGCCATCATCTCCTCGTGCGAGATGCTCCGGGACTACGCGAAAAAGTATGGTCTCGACGGCCATGAGGATATCCAGACCTGGATCGACAAGTTTACCGGGGAGAAGGAATCGATCGAAAAGGCCATCCAGTATATGTGATGGCGGTTATGCCCTGTTCCAGGCACGGGGCTCGGACCTGAGCCTAAAACAACCGCCCTTCTCGTAAAAGACCCCCTGGACAAGGCCGGGAAGGGCGCCCTGCCGAAAGCGCGAAAAGGCGGCTCCCGCGGGGGAGCCGCCTTTTCCGTGGTCTTGCCTGAACACCTGGGCGTCGACTAGGCGTCGGGGTGGAATTTCTTCCCCCGCACTTTCTCGGAGTATCCCGCGTAGTCCAGGTAACGGGTGAGGCCGCCCATGTAGAAGGGATAGCCGGCGCCGAAGATCATGCAGATGTCGATCTCCTGCGGGGCGCCCACCACGCCGTCCTCGAGCATGCGCCAGCACTCGTCGGCCAGCGCCTCGCTCACGCGGTCGCGCATCTCCTGGGGGCTGATCTTCTTGGGCGGGTCGGCCTGCTTCCAGAACTCGCGCACCTCGGGGTCCACCTCGCCGTCCAACCCGTAGATGCCGGGCTTCTTACGCGCCACCAGCTCCTTGAAGTTCTCGCTGACGGCGTAGCGGTCCGGGAAGGCGGCGGCCAGGGTCTCGTTGGTGTGCAGGGCGATGGCCGGCCCGACCAGGGCCAGGAGGGTGAAGGGGGACATGGGGGTGCCCAGCTCCCACAGCGCCTGGTCCACTTCCTTGAAGTCGTTGCCCTCGTCCACCAGCTTCAGCGTCTCCACCATGGAGCGGAGGAGCAGGCGGTTGACGATGAAGGCGGGGGCGTCGTTGCAGAGCACGCAGCGCTTGCCCAGCTTTCTCCCCGTGTCCACCGCGGTGATGAGGGTGGGGTCGTTGGTCTTCTCGGCCTTTATGATCTCCAAAAGGGGCATGGCGGCCACCGGGTTGAAGAAGTGGAAGCCCACCACGCGCTCGGGATGCTTGAGATCGGAGGCCATCTCCGTCACCGAGAGGGAGGAGGTGTTGGTGGCCAGGATGGCCGTCTCCGCGACGTGCTCCTCGATCTCCCCGAAGACCTGCTTCTTGATGGGCATCTCCTCCAGCACGGCCTCGATGATGAAATCGCAGTCGGCCATGTCCTTGTAGTCCAGGGTGGGCTCCACCAGGCTGAGCAGCCAGGCCACCCGGTCCTTGTCGATGCGCCCTTTCTCCGCCTGGCGGTTTATCTCCTGCTGGATGTAGTTCATCCCCTTGTCCACGAACTCCTGCTTGATGTCCTTGATGACCACCGGCACCTGCATGCGGCGCAGGAAGAGCACCGCCAGCTGGCTGCCCATGAGCCCTGCGCCCAGGATGCCCACCTTGCGCACCGGCAGCGGCTGGCCCTCGGGCACCCCCACCGGCTTCTTGGCCCGGCGCTGCGTGAGGTCGAAGGCGTAGGCGCCCGCCTGCATCTGCGGGGAGGGGATGAGCTCCGCCAGGGCCTCGTCCTCAAGGGCGAAGCCCTCCTCCACCGTGTTGTCCCTGGCGGCGCGGATGTTCTCGATGGCCATGTAGGGCGCCCGGGAGTTGCCGTGCACCTTGGAATCGGCGAAGGCCTTGGCCTGCTCGCAGAGGGCGTCCAGGTTGGACCAGTCGGGCTCGGGCCGCTCCACCTTCTCCGTGCCCTGCAGCAGGCCCACCGTGAAGGCGATGCTCTTGTCCAGGAAATCCACGGGCTCGAAGAGGCGGTCGGCGATGCCCAGCTCAAAGGCTTTCTTGCCGTCGATCATGCGGTTGTTGTTGAGGGCGTTGTGGATGATGATCTGGAGCGCCTTCTCGGGACCGATGAGCTTGGGCAGCAGGGTGGTCCCTCCCCATCCCGGGATGAGCCCCAGGAAGCACTCCGGGAATCCGATGGCCGCGGCCCCGGTAGAGACGGTGCGGTAATCACACGCCAGGGCGATCTCGAGCCCCCCTCCCAGGGCGACGCCGTTGATGGCGGCGACCGTGGGGAAGGGCAGGTCCATGATGCGCTTGAAGGCGGCGTGGCCCGCCTGGGCTATCTCCCTCGCCTGTTCCCTGGTCTTGATGAGGGGCACCTGGGTGAGATCGGCTCCCGCGCCGAAGATGAAGGGCTTGCCCGTGAGGACCATGGCTTTGACGTCGGGCTCCGCCGCGACGCGGTCCAGGCACTCGTTGAGGCTGGCCAGGCCGCCCAAGCCGAAGCTGTTGGGCTTGCGGTAGTCCTCGCCGTTGTCCATGGTGACGATGGCTATCTTGCCGGCCGGCGAGTCGTAGTACGTATCCTTAAACTGGGTTACCAGTTCCTCGGGCATGACAACCTCCTTTCCTTCCTCCGCCTGTCAGCCCTGCACGTTTTCCCAGATCACGGCGCCGCCCTGTCCCAGCCCCACGCAGAGGGCGGTGAGGCCGTACCTGGCCTTGGGGTTCTCCTCGAACTCGTAGGCCAGGTGAGCCATGAGCCGGCATCCGGAGGAGGCCAGGGGATGCCCGAAGGCGATGGCCCCTCCCCAGGGATTGAGGCGCGGATCGTCCAGCAGCTTCATGCCGAACTCCTTCATGAAGGCCACGCACTGCACGGCGAAGGCCTCGTTGAGCTCGATGATGTCCAGGTCGTCGAAGTCCATGCCCGCCCTCTCCAGGACTTTTTTGGTGGCCGGTATGGGGCCCAGCCCCATGATCTCCGGCTTCACCGCGGCGAAGGCGTACTGCACCAGGCGCATCCTGGGCTTGAGCCCGTACTCCTTCACCGCCTTCTCCGAGGCCAGCAGGACGCCGGCGGCCCCGTCGTTGAGGCCGGAGGCGTTGCCCGGGGTCACCCTTCCCTTCACCCGGAAGGGGGTGCGCAGATCCCTCATGCCCTCCATGGTGGCCTCGGGGCGGGGCTGCTCGTCCCTGTCCGCCACCCTCCAGCCGTTGCCCGACCAGACGGTCATGGGCACGATGGTCCTGCCGAGTTTCCCCTCGTCCAGGGCCTTCTTGGCCTTCTGCTGGCAGAGCAGGGAGTACTCGTCGCACATCTCCTTGGTGATGTCCGGGTACATGTCGTGCAGGTTCTCGGCAGTCATGCCCATGTTCAGCGCGCTCTGGTCCACGATCTTCTCCGCCAGGAAACGCGGGTTGGGGTCCGCACCCTCTCCCATGGGATGGCGGAACATGTGCTCGACGCCTCCCGCGATCACCAGGTCGGCGGCTCCCACCTGGATCTCCGATGCCCCGAAGCAGGCTGCGGTGAGGCCGCCGGCGCACATGCGATCTACGGCGCAACCCGGTGTGGTCACCGGCAGCCCTGCCAGGATGGCCGTGGTCCTCCCGATGGTCAACCCCTGGTCTCCCCACTGCGTGGTGGCCGCCCAAACGTTGTCGTCGATCCTGTCCCTGGGTACCTCGGGGTTCCTCTCCAGGAGGGAGCGGATGACCTTGACCACCATGTCGTCGGCCCGCGTGTTGGCGAAGATGCCGTCCGGGCGCGACTTGCCGAAGACGGTGCGGCAGGCGTCTATGAGGTAGACTTCCTTCAACTCCCTGGCCATAACGTAACCTCCTTCACAGAAATTGCCGCTCTATCTCCTCGTGCCGTTCTTCCATGCGGTTTCTCCGGAATTCCGGGATGTATGTAAAGGGGACCGAAACCCCGTCTGTCCCGGCGGGTGACTGGCGAGGGGCGGGAAAGCGCTCTGCTTCGTCCATGGCTGCGACCCTGCTTTACTTCCGCGGTTGCGTGACATTTCCGCGAACATTATAGTTTTCCGCCCGTCCTAAAAGCAACCGCCGCCGGGTGTAGCCTCGAGGTAAACCTCCAGGTAAACAAAGGGATATTCTACACGACCGCGATTACGACCGCGACGCGTAGCGTGCCTTGACCGGCAGCCCGGCCCAGCCTTTGCGCGACGAGGATTCCGCCCGGCGCACTATATACCTATCATCGAGTTATGAAGGCGAGGTTGATAGAGAGGTGGGCATGAAGGCGAGGGTGATAGAGAGGCGCACGCCGACGCTGCACGATTTCCCCTACCGCGGGGATGGGCGCAAGTGCTACCACAAGTGGATCGTGAACGTCACCCCTCCGGGTGGGCCGCACTGCACGCACGCGTGCGCATACTGCTATGCGCGCGACGCCGTCTATTCCCGTGCGCGCGGCGACGGCCCCGCCGTCTACGGTAACCTGGCGGTACTGGTGGACGGCGAACTCGAGAGGCTCGAGCTCTGCCCCCCGATTTCCATATCCAACGTCACCGACCCCTGCCAGGCCCTGCCGGAGCTGCGCCGTGTCGTCAGGGAGCTGGTGGAGGTGCTGGTGAGCTGGGGGGTGAGCTTCCACGTCATCACCAAGGGCGACCCTTCCTTCCTCGAGGAGGTCGCCTCCTTCCCCGGCCCGGGCCGCTTTTTCCTCGCTGTGACCGTCGAGGGCCCCCCGGAGGTGCTGTCCGTCCTCTCCCCGCGCGCCCCCTCCTACGAGCGCAGGCTCGACGCTCTGCGCTGGGCGTCGTCGCTGGGGCTACCCGCCATGGTGCGGCTGGACCCGGTCATCCCTCCCCTCTGGCAGGCTCTCTATGGAGAGGAATGGAGGCTGAAGGCGGTGGAGGTGCTGTCGGATTGCGCCGCTGCGGGGGCGAGGCACGCGGTCAGCTCGACCGGCCGCTTCACCGCCTCCACCCGGAAATCCCTGGCGGATACGCTCAGGGGGATGAGGCTCGGGAGCACGGGGAGAGGGACGGCCGCATACGGCGATATGCTGCTGGCGTCGTACGCCTACGACCGCTCCTATACCTCCGCGGGTTACATGTTGCGCCACGACCTGCGCCTGGGGTTCCACCGCGCCATGCGCGACGCCGCGCGGCGCCTGGGCATGACCTATGCCGTCTGCCAGGAGCTGGCCTCCCACGAGGCGGACACGCCCGGTCTCCCCCACTGCGAGGCTTTCTCCATGCCCTTCTCACGCCGCACCGGGCGGCGCGAGTTCTTGCCCGTCCCGGGCTGCACCGCCAACTGCCACGCCACCTGCCCCGAGCCCGCCTCGCCTCCCTGCGGCAGGCCGGGACTCGCCTTCCCCCGTCCCTTTGCCCCGGCGCTCCTGAAAAAGGGGAGGGGCGGATGATCCCGCATCCCGTGCCACGTGATGGTGGTGCGAGCTGGCGCCGGCATCGACCGGCCGCCGGGCGGCGTGGGGATGATGCGGCCCGTTGGGTTTTTCCTCCGCGGATGGTAGATTGGATGTGGAGAACACGGCGTTGCCCGCCGGCGTCCGACGGCATGTAGGTAACCAAAATATGGAAGAAACGCGGGATCGAGAACCTGGCCCCAAGAGGAGATATGGATGCTCTGATCGACGAGAGGATGGTCGAGACCATAAGGGAAACGGGCAATGCCACGCCTGGAATGCCGCCCCGCGGCGAAGTGCTGGAAAAGCACGGGCTCGCCTATGACCGCGAGGCGGAGAACGTCATCATCACCGGGTGCCAGATCATCCACCTGCTCCCCGGCGTGCTCTCTTCGCTGGCGCGCGTGCTCGAGCGCGGCGGCATCTCCTACACCTTCCTGTCGCGCGAGTACTGCTGCGGGAACTACCTATACCGCCCCGCCATCAGGGCAAGGGACGATGAGGCGCTGGCGAGATGCCGCGAACTCTCACGGGAGTTCGTGGCCCTCAACGTGGAAAGGGCCCGGGAGCTGGGGGCGAAGCGGCTGGTCGTTTTCTGCTCCCCCTGCTACCCCATCTACCGGCATGCCTTTCCCGGCGAGGATATCGTCTTCTATCCGCGCGCCCTGGCCGAGTCCCTGGAGGGGATGCACTTCGACGGGGAAACGGACTGGGAGATCGACTATTACGCCGGCTGTTACCGGCTGCACCGCAGGTTCTCGCCGGTTCCCATGGACCTCGCCTCCACGGACGAGGTCTTCTCGCGCCTGAGGGGCCTGAAGGTAAACCGCATAGATGCGCCGCAGTGCTGTTATACACCGCAGGGGTCGGCGCACATCGCCGCAAACGCGAGAACGGGCACCCTGGTCACCATCTGCACCGGCTGCTACGGCCAGGCGCTGACGGTGCTGCCTCCCGGAGGGGAAAGCGAGGTCCTCATGCTCCCCGAGCTCGTGGAGAGGGCACTGGGACAAAAGGGGTAAGAGCGCGGCCACAGCGGCGGGCTTCAGCCGGGAACGGAAGCCGGCGGGCGATCTCCCCGCCGTTTCGTCCTCGCCCTTCGCTCCATCCTCGCCACGTGACCGAGATGAAAACGAGGAAAAAATAAGGAGGCGCCGCAGCGCCTCCAAAAGGAGCTATTAGCCACCGGCGGATAGGGCTATTCAGGGGGTGGAATGTGCTGATTTCATCTCATGCTATAGGGCATATGGGGTTGGCCGGCAGCTAATAGCGTAGGGCCTATGTCAATGTTCAAAAATAATCAGCCCCGGATGGGGCTTTGCTTGTTACACATCGTCCGATCCCCACCCATCGACTTGAAAGTATCAGAGATGTTTTCGACTGTCAAGATAATCGGGGTTAACATGTATGCTTTCATATTGATAAATATCATGGAACCCTTGTTCCCCGGCCGGGGTTGCGGCGTTTACTTCGTGTCCCGTCGCAGGCACCGCTTACGCGCCGTCGCCCGCGCCGCATCTCCCCCCGTAAGCCGGTCCCGCCCCCCGTTGCGCCGGCGTTTTCCCGCCGTTCCGCGCGGCGCGTCCTCATCAGCGCCGCATCTCCTTCCTCAGGAACCTGGCCGCCCGCCGCACCAGCCTCTCCTCGCGCGCGAAGTCGAACGCCTGCTGCCTTCCCGTCGGCGTGCTCTCCCGGCGCGTGAAGCCCCGGCGCCCCCTCGTCGCCTCCATGGCCCGTTCCACCCTCTCCTTTACCCTGCGGGACAGCAACTCCAGGTCCTCGGCGACGCCCTCCCGCCGCGGCATGAGGCGGAGCTGCACCGGTTCGGGCGGTTCCTCCCGCGGGACGAAGGGCAGCTTCCTGTTGCGCAGGGACGCGGGGGGCACCAGCACGCGCAGGGCCATGGGCACAACGGATAGGTCTATCACCCTCCCGGCGTCGAACCTGTAGACCTCGCCGTCGATCTGGGCGTAGGTGTCCGACTTGCATTCCACGCGCATGCGGCGCACCTGGTGGAAGGAGACCTTGCGCGAGAAGCCGTGCCTTCCGCCCATGCAGGCGAAGGCGAAGAGGACAAGGCCGTAAACGTTGGGCATCTCCCTCCCGATGGTCAACCCGAGGATGCCGTCGTTCATCTTCGCCTCGGGGTGGATCTTGATGTACCTGCCGAAGAGGGGGGCGTTGCAGAGGATGGCGATGAGCACCCAGTCGTCGAAGGTCTGGTCCTCGTAGTCGAAGCGAACGTGGTAGCGCTTGCGTTCCTCGAAGAAGCATTTCTTCAGGCCGCTGTAGAAATAGGCGGGGATACGGAAACGCTTCCACTTGTACGCGCCGTCGGCGATCTCGGAGTCGACGCCGAGTCCGAAGGAGACGGCGGCGTAGCGGTCATCGTAACGGATGAGGTCTATGGTGCGGCAGGTGTCTCCCAGGATGGCGCGCAGCGCCTGCTCCTTGTCCTTGCGGTCGTAGCCCATGTTGCATGCGAAATCGTCCGCGGTCCCGGCGGGGAACATGGCCAGCCTGAGGTCGGCGCGGGGGACCTTCATGATGCCGTTGATGATCTCGTTGGTGGTGCCGTCGCCCGATACGGACACCACCACGTCGAAGTCCTCCGCCCACTTCACCACCATCTCCTCCGCGTGCCCGGCGCGTTCGGTGAAAAGCGCCTCGTAATCCACGCCGGCGCGCTTGAGGCGGTTGATGAGCCAGATCCCTTCCTCCTGCGCCTTGCCGCCGCGGGACACGGGATTGACGATGACCAGGTATCTCCTGTCCTCCCCCTCCTTGGGCATGGGTGACCCCCTGAAGCATCGGGTCATGGCCTACGGACCGACGGGAAAATATTAGCACGCGGCCCGCTTACGGGTAAACAATATCCACCTGCCTGTTCGTTTTTATGACCTGGAAAAAGTCCGAGCCGCCCGGCTGCGGAAAGGAAAACCTCCCGCAGCCTGGATATGGTAATTATTACCATATGGATGGAAGGCGATCATACATCCGGGGGACACGGCCATCCCTTCCAGGCGGAGGTCGGGCGGAGACCTGGTGCCCGGGCATCGTGCCGCTTCACCCGGGGCGCAAGGCCGGGCATGAACTGCCCGACAGGGAGGGGTGACGGGGTTATAGTATAATCCTTGCGTGGATCCCTGCGCGGAGAGCCGCGCGGGGCGGCTCGGGTCCCGGGGTATCCGGGCGCGCACGGGGCCTTTCGTTAAGGAGTGAGGGGATTGAAGATAGCGGTTACCGGCAAGGGAGGCGTGGGCAAGACCACCCTGGCGGGAGGGCTGGCGCGCCTGCTGGCCGCAGAAGGTTACAACGTGGTGGCGGTGGACGCCGACCCCGACGCCAACCTCGCCTCCAGCCTGGGGATAAGCGAGGAGGAGATGGAGGGAGTGGTCCCCATCGCCGACATGAAGGAGCTCATCGCCGAGCGCACCGGCTCCAAGCCGGGCACCTTCGGCACCTATTTTAAGATGAACCCCAGGGTGGACGACCTGCCGGAAGCCCTCTCCAAGGTGCACGAGGGCGTGCGCCTGCTGGTGATGGGGACGGTGAAGGAGGGCGGGGGCGGCTGCGTCTGCCCGGAGTCGGTGATGCTCAAGGCCCTGCTGCAGCATCTTCTCCTGGCCCGCAAGGACGTGGTGATCATGGACATGGAGGCGGGGCTGGAGCACCTGGGGCGGGGGACGGCGGGGGCCGTCGACGCCATGATCGTGGTCATCGAGCCGGGCATGCGCAGCCTGCAGACGGCCAATTCCATACGGCGCCTGGCGGGGGACCTCAGGGTGCAGCGCGTTTTCGTGGTCCTCAACAAGGTGCAGAGCCCCGAGGAGGAGGAGCTGGTGAAAAGCCGCCTGGACGGCCTGCCCTTCCTGGGCTCCATCTCCTACAACCAGAACGTGCGCCGCGCCGACCTGGAGGGTACCAGCCCCTACGACGCCGACCCCGCTTTCGTGGAGGAGATACGCGCCATCAAAGAGAGGCTTTTCCAGGAACTGGGAATCGAGGCGGAGGGGGGATAGGGATCCCGCGGGGCGGCGCGGGCTGCGGGGCGGCGCGCCCCGTGCGCGGGAAGGGGAACCGGGAAGGGAAACCGGGAAAAGGCTGTAGGAAAGGGATAACGGGGAAAGGACGACGGGAGCGGAGCAATGGGCTACACCATACTGGACAGGGAGAACATCGCGGAGAACATCTTCTCGACGAGGGTGCGGGCGGAGGAGATCGCCCGCCGTGCACGGGCGGGCCAGTTCGTCATCCTGCGCCTTGACGAGCGGGGGGAGCGCTTCCCTCTCACCCTGTGCGACTGGTCGGCGGAGGAGGGCTGGATACGCCTGGTCTTCCAGGTGGTGGGCCGTTCCACCGGGAAACTGAGCCGCATGGAGCCGGGCGAGGAAATCCTCGACCTGGTGGGCCCCCTGGGTAGGCCCACGGAGGTGGAGCGTTTCGGGCACGTCATCTGCGTGGGGGGCGGCGTGGGCATCGCCGCCATCTACCCCATCTGCCGCGCGATGCGCGATGCGGGCAACCGCGTCACGGGGATCATCGGTGCCCGCACCGCCGGCCTCCTCATCCTGGAGGAGGAGATGGCGGAGGTGGTGGACGAGCTCGTGGTGACCACCGACGACGGAACGCGGGGGCTCAAGGGGCGCGTAACCTGGGCGCTGGAGGAGAGGCTGAAGGTAGAGGAGGCGGACCTGGTGATGGCCATCGGGCCGGCGATCATGATGAAGTTCGCCTCCGCGGTCACGCGGGAGTTCGGCGTGCCCACGAAGGTCAGCCTGAACTCCATCATGCTGGACGGCACGGGCATGTGCGGTACCTGCCGCTGCGAGGTGGACGGGAAGACCCGTTTCGCCTGCGTGGACGGCCCCGAGTTCGACGGCCACCAGGTGGACTGGAACCTCCTCCTCTCCCGCCTCGACCAGTACCTGGAGGAGGAAGAGGTCGCCCGCAACCTCCCGTGAGAGGAGGGGGCGGCGCGGGAAGAAGGACGCCCGCACCGTAAGATATGGTGATCTTTTCCATGTGACGCGTCCCCGTTGGCCGCGCGCGGGAGATGCGGTCCCCACCGGCGCGGCCCCGGCGGAGGCGCCCGGCGCGCGGTCGTCCCGCCGCGGGGGCGTGGCGTGGCGGGGCGAAAATGGGGGAGGAAGGCGGAGGCGGCGTCGTGCGCATCCTGGTGTGTCCCGACAAGTTCAAGGGTTCTCTCACTGCGGGCGAGGCATGCGAGGCCATCGTGCGGGGGGTCCGCGACGGGTGGCCGGAGGCGGAGACGGTCGCCTGCCCCCTGGCGGACGGTGGGGAGGGCACCCTCGAGGTGCTGGTGAGGGCCACGCGCGGCCGCGTGGTGGTCGTGGAGGCCACGGGACCCCTGGGCGAGAAACTGCGGGCTCCCCTCGGCATCACCGGCGACGGAAGGACGGCGGTGGTGGAGATGGCCGCAGCCTCCGGCCTGGAGCTCGTGCCGCCCGGGAGCAGGGACCCCGGGGTGACCACCACCAGGGGAACGGGGGATCTCATACGCGGCGCCCTCGACCTGGGTTTGCGGCGCATCATCGTGGGCATCGGGGGCAGCGGGACCAACGACGGCGGCGCGGGGATGGCGGCCGCGCTGGGGGCGCGCTTCCTGGACGGCGAGGGGCGCGAACTTCCGCCGGGAGGGAGGGGGCTGCTGGGACTGGCGCGTATAGACCTCTCGTCAATGGACCCCCGCGTGCGCGAGACGGAGATCGTCGTCGCCAGTGACGTGGACAACCCCCTCCTCGGCCCGCGGGGGGCTGCTCGCGTCTACGCACCGCAGAAAGGCGCCGGTCCGGAGGACGTGGAGGTCCTGGAAAAAGGACTGGCCCGCCTGGTGGAGGTAGCTTCCTCGTGCGTCGCCCCGGGGCTGGAGGACATGCCGGGAGCCGGCGCCGCCGGGGGACTGGGTTTCGGGCTCGCGGCCTTCCTGGGAGCCCGCGTGCGCCCCGGTATCGAGGTGGTCATGGAAGCGCTGGGTTTCGAAGGGCTGTTGCGCTCCTGCGACCTGGTGGTGACGGGGGAGGGCAGGCTCGATGACCAGACGGCGCACGGGAAGACGGTTTGCGGGGTGGCGAGGAAAGCCCGCGAGAGGAGGATACCCGTGCTGGCCCTGGGCGGGGAGGTGGCGGAGGGTGCGGAGGCCCTGCACGCCCTGGGAGTGAGCGCGGTCCTGGGCATATGCCCCGGCCCGCTCAGCCGCGAGGTGTGCATGGAGCGGGCGGCCTCCATGCTGCGCCGCGCGGCGCGGGAGGCGGCGGGCCTGCTGCGGGCGCTCGCCGTCTGACGCGCGGCGGCGCAGTACCGTGGCCGCCGTAACGGGGAGGGGATACGTGGCGGCGCACGGACATCATGATGCCGCCGCCCGGCCGCTTTCCGGCGCTATGCTATAATTACGCTGCATAATCACGGTTCCGCGTCGATTCGGGAGCGGAGGAGCACGCATGCGGCACACGGAAAAAGCGGCCTACCACGCCGTCGTGGTCCTTGCGGCGCTCGCGGCCTTCGCGTTCATGGCGGGTTGCGGGAAGCAGGCCGCAAGGGAGCGGGTGGAAACGGGGAAGCCGGCGGTGCTCAACTTCTGGCAGCCCGGCTGACCGCCGTGCAAGGCCATGGAGCCCGTGCTGGCTCAACTGCAGGAGGAATACGGGGAAGAGGTCGGCTTCCTCTCCTACAACGTCTACGAGGCGAGGGAGGAGGCCGGTTCGTACGGCATACGGGTCACCCCCACCTTCGTCTTCCTGGATGCGGAAGGACGGGAGGTGTCCAGGCTGACCGGGCAGCAACCGCCGGACACCATGCGTTCCCATATCCGGGAGGCGCTGGAGGAGTGAACATGCGCTTCGGGACGCACGTTTCCGTGCCGCAAGAGGTTGCGGGGAAAGGCAAGGACTTTCGATGAGCTCTCTCGTGGACCGCTTTTCGAGGCCGATAGATTACCTCCGCCTGGCGGTGACCGACCGCTGCAACCTCAGGTGCATCTACTGCATGCCCCCCGAGGGGGTGGAGCACCTGGCCCACGAGGATATCCTCACCTACGAGGAGATACTGCGTTTCCTGCGCGTGGCGGTGAGGGCGGGGATAAGCAAGGTGCGCCTGACGGGAGGGGAGCCCCTGGTGCGCAGGGACGTGGAGCACCTCGTCGAGGGGATCGCGTCTCTCCTGCCGAGCCTGGACATATCCCTCACCACCAACGGCGTCCTCCTTGCCGGGAAGGCCGAGGCGCTGGCGCGGGCGGGGCTGAAAAGGGTCAATATCAGCATAGATTCGCTGCAGCCGGATACCTACCGCCGCATCACGCGCGTGGGAAAACTGCACGAGGCTCTGGCGGGCATGGAAGCCGCCCTGGAGGCGGGCCTCAGCCCGGTGAAGGTGAACGTGGTGGTGCTCGATCACCTCGTGGACGAACTGGAGGGCTTCGTGGACCTGGTGCACCGCCTGCCGGTGCACGTGCGCTTCATCGAGTACATGAGCCCCTGCGGGACGATGGACGGCTCCCATTACGTGCCGGCAGGCGAGATCAGGCGGGGACTGGAATCCTACGGCGACCTGCGGGAGGCCGCGCCGCCGCCGGGGGCGGGGCCGGCGCGCTACTTCAGGCTCCCGGGCGCCAGGGGGCTGTTCGGGTTCATATCGCCCGTCAGCTCGCACTTCTGCCCCGAGTGCAACCGGCTGCGTCTCACCGCCGACGGTAAGATGAGGCCCTGCCTCTTCTCCCGGGACGAGACCGACGTGAGGGAGGTCCTGCGGGGAGGGTGCACGGACGAGGAGGTCCTGCGCGTCATCAGGCGTTGCCTGGAAAAGAAACCCAGCGACCACGGGGGCATCTCTTCCTTCGCCGGGAGGACCATGTACCAGATAGGGGGCTGAGGGATGGCTCGCGAAACGGGTCGGGGAAAGTCCGCGCAGGAAGGATTGACCCATCTCGACGAGAAGGGCAAGGCCAGGATGGTGGACGTCAGCGGCAAGAGGGTCACCACGCGCACCGCCGAGGCCGGGGCGAGGGTGCTCATGAAGGCGTCCACCCTGCGGCTCATCCTGGAGGGCGGGGTGGAGAAGGGCGACGTGCTCGCGGTGGCCCGCGTGGCGGGCATCATGGCCGCCAAGAGGACCAGCGAGATAATCCCCATGTGCCACCCCGTGGCCGTCACCTCCGTGGAGATCGACTTCCGCGTGGAGGAGGAGACGCCGGCCATCGCCGTGCTCGCCAGGGCGAAGACCCGCGACCGCACCGGCGTGGAGATGGAGGCCCTCACGGGCGCGGCGGCGGCGGCCCTCGCCATCTACGACATGTGCAAGGCGGTGGACCGCGCCATGACCGTGAGCGACCTGCGGCTGCTGAGAAAGGCCGGGGGCAGGTCCGGGACCTTCGTGAGAGGAGACGACGATGCCTGAAGGCGAGATCGTCGCCGTGTGCCTGAGCGCCGAGAAGCACGTGCAGAAGGACGAGGTGGACGAGGTGCTGCTCCTGGAGGACCTGGGCATCGAGGGCGACGCGCATGCCGGTTTCGCCCACCGACAGGTCAGTCTCCTGGCGCAGGAAAGCGTGGACAAGATGCGCGCCAGGGGCCTCGAGGACCTGCGCCCGGGAGCCTTCGGGGAGAACCTGTTGACACGGGGCATGGACCTCGTGAGCCTGGAGGTCGGCACCCGCCTGCGGGTGGGTGAAGAGGCGCTGCTGGAGGTGACCCAGATAGGGAAGGAGTGCGTGGACCGCTGCGCCATATACTACGCGGCCGGGGACTGTATCATGCCCCGGGAGGGCATCTTCGCCCGCGTCCTGCGCGGGGGGCGCGTCAGGCCGGGGGACGTGATCGAGGTGGTGGAGGAATGAGCCCCGGCTGCCTACGGGTCGCGCTGCGGCGTGCGGGGAAAGGCGGGGAAAGGGCATGAGCGGCCCGGCGATGGAACGGCCGGCCTTCCGCGTGGCCGTTCTCACGGTGAGCGACAGGGGGTCCACGGGCGAGAGGGAGGACCTCTCCGGGCGCGCCGTGGAAGAGCTGGTCCTCGCGCAGGGCTGGACGGTGGAGAGGCGCGAGGTGGTGCCCGACGAGGCGGTGAGGATAGAGGAGCGCCTCCGTTACTACTGTGACCGCCTGCGGGTGGACCTGGTGCTCACCACGGGGGGAACGGGCCTCAGTCCCCGCGACGTCACGCCGGAGGCGACGCGCGCCGTGCTGGAGAGGGAGGCGCCGGGCTTCACGGAGGCCATGCGGGCCGCCTCGTTGCGGGTGACCCCCCACGCCATGCTCTCGCGCGCCGTGAGCGGTATCCGAGGCGCGACCCTCATAGTCAACCTGCCGGGGAGTCCCCGCGGGGCGAGGGAGAACCTGGAGGTCATCCTGCCCGCCCTCCCCCACGGGCTGGACAAGCTGCGCGGCGACCCCTCGGAGTGCGCCGGCTGAGGCCGTTTCGCTCAATTTGAAAAGGGTTTTGAAAAAGGTATAATATCTCTGTCTTGCGCCCCAAAGGGAACAGGGAGCGACGTTCTCACTCTGGAGGTAAACGTGCTGACCAGGCGGTTCATCAAGATGATCGAGACCAGGGCGGACAAGGTGGCGAAGCTCTGGCTCAAGGAAGTAAGGCAGTCCAAGTACACCCCCACCTACCACCACTTTCCAGAG
This sequence comes from Actinomycetota bacterium, assembly GCA_014360655.1. Lineage (NCBI taxonomy): Bacteria > Bacillati > Actinomycetota > Actinomycetota bacterium. Next base: position 245,873 of record JACIXC010000003.1, read on the forward strand.
GAGCTCCTCTTCGAAAGGGCGATGGCCGTCTACGAGCGCCTGGGGTACTGGTTGAGCCCGGAGACGCAGAAGGAGGAGATAAGGCATTTCTACATGAACCTCGGGCAGAGGCGTTACCAGGAGGGATTCCGCCTGGAAGAGGTGATCATGGCCATAATCCTCCTCAAGCGCTACCTGTGGCTCGAGGTGCTCTCGGAGGGTCTCACGCAGACGAACCTGGAGCTCTACCAGGCACTGGAGCTGAACAACCAGGTGGTCCTCTATTTCGACCGGGCCATCTACTACACCACCCTCGGTTACATGGAGGCACTGGAGTCCGCCCGGGCCATCAACCAGTGATGGTCACGGCGGCACCCCCGGTCCCCGCCCCGTATCCGTGCGGGAGAGTCCTTCGCGTGAGCGGCATCGTTGCCCCGCAGCCGCGGCCTGCTATATATTTTGGGAGGTTACGGGAGTTCCTGGAGCACGCGGGCGCGGGTGAAATGCCTTGAAAGGGAAGCGCCGGGCAGCCCCTGAGGGGGTTGTCATCGCATGAGGGCACCAGGGCGGGCGGAAGGGAGAGAGGCTTGCAGCTGATACTGGTCAGGCACGGCGAGACGGAATATAACCGCGCGGACGTCTTCCGGGGACGCGTGGACCTTCCCCTCAACGAACGCGGAAGGATGCAGGCGCGCGCGGCGGCTTCCTGTCTGCGCGAGACGGACTTCGAGGCCTTCTATTCCAGTCCCCTGAGGCGCTCCATGGAGACGGCACGGGCCATAGCGGAGCCGCACGGCGGCGAGGTGCGCCCGCTCGAGGAGTTCAACGACGTCGACTACGGGCTCTGGAGCGGGAAGAGCGTGGACGAGGTGCGCGAGGCCTGGCCGGAATTATTTTCCATATGGGTGGACAACCCGGAGGAGGTGGTCTTTCCGGAGGGCGAATCCCTGCGCGCGGTACGGGAGAGACTGCAGGCCGGGCTGGATCGACTGGCGGAACAACATGACGGGACGATCCTCCTGGTGGGACACAAGCTCATCAACCGCCTGCTCATCTGCATCGTCCTCGACCTCCCCACCGCGGCCTTCTGGCACGTTGACCAGTCCAACGGGGCCATCAACGTCATCGCGCACGGGGAACTGGGATGGGTGCTGCGCCGCATGAACGACGTCGGCCACCTCAAGGGGATGGAGAGCGCGGACCAGCGCACGTGACGCCGCGGTTGAACCGCGGTGCAGGGCGTCGTCGACGCGGGCAGCCGGGGCGATGCGGAGAGGGGGCCGGGGCCCGGCACGGGCTTCGCAGGTCGGGCATGGGCCGGTGGGGTATAATTAACCCGTATGATCGACCCGATAAAAGTGACCCGACGAGGTCAGGAGGGGACCCGGAAGCGGACATGAGAAGCGTCGCGACCACCGTGGACTACACGCTGCGCAAGCGTTCGCTCCTGCGCGACTTCCGCACCGGCCGCATCTCCGTCTACGACGTCTGCGACGCCCATCCGGAGATACGGCGCATCGCCAGGAACGTGGGGGAAAGCACCCGCGCCGTTTGCCCCGTCTGCCGGAGGGAGAACCTGCGCCTCTTGAATTTCGTTTACGGCGAGGAGCTCGACTACGATAACGGGAGGGTCTTCCCAACCAGCGCCATCTTCAACGGGCTGCGGGAGAAGTACCGCAACTTCACCTGCTACGTGGTGGAGGTATGCGTGGGATGCAGCTGGAACCACCTGGTGCGCAGCATCCGCTTCGAGAACACGGGAGGGGAACGAGATGTGTGAATCCCATGCCTACATGATCGAGGGCGACCAGGAAAGGCTGGTCATGGAGGACGTGGTGAACATCAGGGAAGAGGGCGGCAAGGTCTATCTCTCCAGCATCATCGGCGAGGAGAGCGTGCTCGACGCGGAGATCGCCGCCATCACCTTCCTGGACCACAAGGTCCTGCTGCGTCCCCGCGGCGGCTGAAGCCCTCCGCCGCTCCCCGCGGGGGCTCCCTCCAGACGCGGGTTCCGGCTTAGCCCGAGGCATCACGGCGGTCCAAGCCTTCCGCCGCTCCCCGCTGGATTCTCCCCAACCCTCCCAGACCCTTTCACCTAAACGCTTTCCCCGGGGCCGCCGGGGCGGCGCAGCAGGCGGCGCACCAGGTAGAAGGCGAGTCCCGCCACCAGGAGGATGGCGAAGAGGTAGGGGAGCGCGTAGAAGAACCCCAGGGCCAGCGCGCGCAGACCCCGGCCGAAGGCCCTGAATCCCCGCGCCACGGAATCCCAGAAGCCGCCGTCTTCCTCCTCGCCCACCTCGTCGACGGACAGGGTCAGGGTGGAGAATTCCACCTGCCGGTCCAGGAAGTTCATCCTCCCCTGGACCTGCTCCTTCTCCAGTTGCACGGATGAGAGGTGCTCGCGGATGGAGATCATCTCCTGCACCGACTTGGCCTCCCCGATGAGCGAGAGATAGAAGGCCTCCTCGGCCTGCAGGTGGCGCAGCCTGCTCTCAAGGTCCACGTACTCCGCGCTGACGTCGCTGGTGGAGACCTGTGCGGAGGTGACCTCTCCCAGCGCCGAGACCTCGTTCATCACCTCGTCGAACTCGGCTGCCGGTATGCGGAGGGTGAGGGTGGCATGGGTGAGGCCGTCGTCATCGCGGCCCGAGCTCTCGCCCTGCACGTAACCCCCCGCCCCGTTCGCCAGCGCCACCGCATCCTCACGGATGCGCACGTAGCCGCCCCGATCCGTTTCCATCTTGACCAGGGCGTTCTTGATCACCTTCAGCTGCAGTTCCGGCAGGGATGACCCGCCGGAAGTGCCCTGCAATGTGGGTCCCTCCGCCACCCCTTCCCTCGTCTCCAGGGTCCCCATGTCGGAGGAGTCGAAGAGACCTTCGCCGCTCCCGTCCTTTTCCCGGCCGGGAGATGCGGAACCCTCCTCGCGCACTGATTCCACGGACTCCTCGCCGCACCCGGCGAGCAGCGCCCCCAGGCACAGCGCAAGGACGGCAAGTGCCGCCGCCGCTTTCCATCCCCGTATCCCGGCCATCCTGTCCTCCCTTCCCCGTCTCCCGGACCTGCCCTTTATGATGCCCCGCGGCGCGGCATGGTTCCTGGGCACGGACGGTCGCGCCCCCGTGCCCGGGGCGGGTGCTTGTGGAGGAAGCTTTAAAAAAAGGGGAGAGGTTGTTAGAATACCGCCGTGACGATGCGCCGCCTCGGCGGCGTTTGTCGGCTTGTCCGGGGCAGGAGGTGGCATATTGGCAGATAATGGTAACAAGAAGGGAAGGGCGCATCTGCCCAGGAACCCCATGCCGGAGCAGCATCCGCGGGAGAGGGTCAAGAATTTCGCGGAAGTCGCTCTCGGGTACGGGGAGAGGGAGGCAAGGGCCGAGGCGGCGCGGTGCCTGCAATGTCGCAAGAAGCCCTGCGTGGCGGGCTGTCCCGTGGAGATCGACATCCCCGCATTCATCGCCGCCATAGAGAAAGGGGATTTCGCCGCGGCGGCCGCAAAGCTGAAGGAAAAGAACAACCTTCCGGCCATCTGCGGGCGCGTGTGCCCCCAGGAGACCCAGTGCGAGGCCGTCTGCGCCCTGGGCAAGAAGGGCGAGCCTGTGGCCATCGGGCGCCTGGAACGCTTCGCCGCCGATTACGAGGCGGCCCAGGGGGACGCCGCGCCACCCCCCAGGCCAAGGCCTACGGGGAAGCGCGTCGCGGTGATCGGGTCCGGCCCCGCGGGGCTCACCTGCGCCGGCGATCTGGCACGCATGGGACACGAGGTGACCATCTTCGAGGCCCTTAACTCTCCCGGGGGAGTCCTCACCTACGGGATCCCGGAATTCCGTCTCCCCAAGGCCATCGTGGAACGGGAGGTGGAGTACATCCGCAGCCTGGGAGCGGAGATCCTCCTCGACCGGGTGATCGGGTGCAGCACCACCCTCCAGGAGCTGCTGGCGTCGGGCTATCAGGCAGCGTTCATAGGCATCGGGGCAGGCCTGCCCATGTTCATGAACATCCCCGGGGAGAACCTGAACGGCGTGTACTCCGCCAACGAGTACCTCACCCGTTCCAACCTCATGAAGGCCTACCTCTTTCCAGAGTACGACACGCCCATCAAGCGGGGCAGGCGCGTCGCGGTGATCGGCGGCGGCAACGTGGCCCTGGACAGCGCCCGTACCGCCCTGCGCCTGGGCGCGGAGGAGGTCTCGATCGTCTATCGTCGTTCCCGCGCCGAGATGCCCGCGCGGGCGGAGGAGATCGCCCACGCCGAGGAGGAGGGGGTTGTCTTCAAGTACCTCACCCTCCCCCAGCGCATCCTGGGCGAGAAGGGATGGGTCCGGGGGATGGAATGCCTGGAGATGGAGTTGGGCGAGCCTGACGAGAGCGGGCGCCGACGCCCCGTTCCCGTGCCGGGGTCCGAGTTCGAGATGGAGGTGGACCTGGTGATAATGGCCATCGGCACCCGCGCCAACCCGCTGCTTCCCTCCACCCTTCCCGAGTTGAGGCTGAACAAGTGGGGGTACATCGACGCCGACCCCGAGACGGGCCGCACCTCCATCCCCAACGTCTTCGCCGGGGGCGACATAGTGACCGGGTCGGCCACGGTGATCGAGGCCATGGGGGCGGGGAAGCGTTCCGCACGCGCCATCCACCGCCTGCTCACGGGCGAGGAGCCCCCCTTCTGAGCGCGGCCTTTCCTTCATGCGGCGGCCGGGCCGCCGGGTAACGGTCTCGCTCGCAGGCTCGCTGCGACCGACCCGGTCGTTCCCGGCCTTGGTCGGGTGGAAATATGGAGGCCGCTTGCGATGTCCCTCGCCCGACCCCCGGACCCGGCCTTGGTGGGTGGTTCAGTAAAGGCTCGCTGCGACCGACCCGGTCGTTCCCGGCCTTGGTGGTTGCGTGTAAGGAGGCCGGGC